>JAXDIC010000074.1:0-4308 GCA_034664185.1 Thermoleophilaceae bacterium | reverse complement strand
CCTCCTGCACCGCGCTGGTGCCGGCGTCCGAGACGACCTCGTCCTCCGGGTTGGGCGCGGAGCTGGCCAGCAGATCGCCGAAGGCGGTCTCGCCGTCGTCGCCGACGGGCTGGTCGAGGCTGGTGAGCGGACGGGCGGCCTTGCGGATCTCGATGACCTGGTCGACCGGGAGCTCGACGGCGTCCGCCAGCTCCTGCTCGGTGGGCTCGCGGCCGAGCTTGGTGGCCAGCTCGCGCTCGGTGCGGTTGATCTTGCGCTCGCGCTGGGCGATGTGGACCGGAAGGCGAATCGTGCGTGAGGAGTTCTCCAGCCCGCGCTGGATGGCCTGGCGGATCCACAGCGTGGCGTAGGTGGAGAACTTGAAGCCACGCCGCCAGTCGAACTTCTCGGTGGCGCGGATCAGGCCCAGCATGCCCTCCTGGACGAGGTCGCCCAGCGTCAGGCCGTGGCCCTGGTACTTGCGCGCCACGGAGACGACCAGCCGCAGGTTGGAGTTGATCATGCGGTCCTTGGCCTCGACGTCGCCCTTCTCGATGCGCTGCGCCAGCTCGACCTCCTCCGCGGCGGTGAGCAGCGGGTAGCGGCGAGCGGCGTTGAAGAACAGCTGAAGGGAGTCGGTCGTGACGTCCTCGACCTCGCGGTGGGCCGCCTCGGCGGCGTCCCGGCGCGCGGTGGCGCGCTCCTCGGGATCGCGCGCGAAACGGCGCCGGCGGGTGCCCGAGGAATCTGTGCCCCCCCGCTTCCGCGTGGGGGTTTTGTGCTTGTCAGTGGCTGCTGGCATCGGTTTCTGGCTACCTATCTAACCTGAAGTTGTTAAAAAGTTTCGAAAGTTCGTCGGCTATAGAAGCTTAGCAAGTTGATACCCCGGAACACCGGTTCCCAACACGAATAATCGGCGGAAGGTGCGGGAACCGCGCTCAGGCGGCCTTGGCGGCGTTCAGGACCGAGTCGATAAGCCCTGGAAAGCGCGATTCGAGGTCGTCCTTGCGGAGCGACATCAGCCTGTGGGTGCCGTTCGCGCGCGTATGGGTGATTCCTGCCTCTCGCAGAACCTTGAAATGGTGCGAGAGCGTGGACTTCGAGACCTTCGCCTCCACCGCGCTGCAGGGCCTCTCCTCGAGGTCCGCCAGGAGGCGGACGACCTCGAGCCTGACCGGGTCGCTCAGTGCGTGCAGCACGTCGGTGAGGTCGATCTCCTCCACCCGCGGATGATGGACTGTCCTCATCCGTTCAGCGGTTCGAACGGCAGCGAAGCATCGAAGCGAGCATAGCGGCGGCCGTCGCGAGCGACCAGTGGGTTGCAAGCCCTCTCCCGCGCCGCCGGCTCTGCCACACTGGCGCCCGTGGCGAAGCAGCGGCAGACCAAGATGACCTACGCCGCGGGCAGCCTCGGGGCCATCCAGCAGCTCGAGGATCGCACCGACGAGCAGCTCCAGCGCGAGACCAAGCACCGCGCCGCGGCGCGCGCCATCCTGGGCGCGAGGGCGGCGGAGCGCTACGAGGCCAAGCAGGCCCGCGCGTACTTCAACGAGGCGCTGGTCGGGGTGCACCCGCGCGAGCGCCCGGTGCTGCGGCAGATGATGAAGGCGGCGCTGGCGCAGGCCGAGCGGCGGCCGGACGACCTCAAGGAGGCGATGGAGAAGCTGGGCCAGGAGCCGCCCTCCGGTCGCCAGCTGATGATCCTGCGGCTGATGGGGATCGTCTCGCCGCCCCCGGGGTCCAACTTCCTGCTGCGCGCCCGCGGCTTCCTCGTGCTCATGGCGATCGTGTTCGTGCTGATGGCCGCCGGGTTCGGAATCGTCAAGCTCGTCGCGCTGCCGTTCGGCGGTGTGGGCACGGCCGGCGCCCTACTGCTCGGGGTCGTGCTGGTCATCGCCGTGCTGGGAGCGCTCACGCTCTTCGGCCGCCGGCGCCAGAAGCGCATGGTGGCGGAGCGGCGCTCCGGCAGCTGACCCGCGCGGCGTCTCAGTAGAGGACGGCAGACAGCCTGCGGCGGTGCTCGCGGGCCAGCGGATCGTCCGGGCCCAGCTCGGTGAAGATCGCGACCATGACCTTGCGGATCAGGTCGCGCCGCTCGGGGTCGCTCTCGGCCGCAAAGGCGGACTGGAGCTCCTCGAGCGCTGCGGCGCGGTCGCCCTCGTCCCAGGTGCGGAAGGCATCTGAGCGGTCGTCGCCGGCCAGGGCCAGGCGCGCCCGCGCGGCCAGGCCGGTGGCCAGGAAGTCGTGCTCGAACGGCTCGAGCAGCGCAAGCGCCTCCTCGTCCTCCCCGCGCGCGAGCAGCAGGCGGCCGAGCGCCACCGCGGCCGCGGCGTTGCGCGGGTCGGCCGCCAGCGCCCCTCGCAGGGCCTCCTCGTCGCCCGACTCGATCGCGGCCGCCGCCTGGAGCTCCGCCTCCGACGGCAGCAGGCGGTCGAAGAACGCCTCCACCTCGGCGGGCGGGATCGCGCCCGTGAACTCCGCGGCCACGCGGCCGTCGCGGAACGCCTTGACCGCCGGGATGCCCTGGACCTGGAATGCCTGCGCGAGCGGCTGGTTGGCGTCGGTGTCGACCTTGGCCAGGTCCACCCTGCCCTCGCGAGCGTTGGCCGCGGTCTCCAGGGCCGGGGTGAGGGCGCGGCACGGGGCGCACCAGGACGCCCAGAAGTCGACCACCACCGGGACCTCGCGCGAGCGCTCGATCACCCGCGTCGGAAAGTCCGCCTGGTCGACGTCGAAGATCATCTGGTCACTCTCCCCGAGAGGGTAGCTTGGGGGGTATGGCCCTCTCCCCCCTCATGCGGCGCTACGACCAGGCGATCCTGGACCTGGACGGATGCGTGTGGGTCGGGGAGGAGCCGACCCCGCGCGCCGTCGACGCGATCACCGCGCTGCGCGACGCCGGCAAGCGCGTCGCGTTCGTGACCAACAACCCGCGCCGGGCGACGGAGGACTACGTGCAGAAGCTGTGGGGGATCGGGGTGCAAGCCTCGATCGCGGACGTCGTGACCGTGGGCGGCGCGGTACAGCACTTGCTGGCCGAGACGCGTCGCGGCAGGACGGGGTTCGTGATCGGCACCGAGGCGCTCCACCGCCACGTGCGCGAGGCCGGCATCAAGATCCTGAACGACACCGACCTGGCCACCCGCGCGGACCTGGTGGTGGTGGCGGGCACCGACGACCTGATCTACGACGACCTGCGCGTGGCCACGCTGGCCCTGCACCGCGGCGCCGACTTCGTGGCCACCAGCCGCGACCCGACGCACCCGATGCCGGACGGGCTCTGGCCCGGCACCGGAGCCATCCTGGCCGCGCTGGAGTACGCCACCGGGCGGGCGGCGGCGATCGTGGGCAAGCCGGAGCCGCAGCTGATGCTGACGGCGCTGGACCGCCTGGGCGAGGGCAGGACGCTGGTGGTGGGCGACCGCCTGGATACCGACGTGGCTGCTGCTGCCAAGGCGGGACTCGAGGCCGCACTGGTGCTGACGGGCGGCACCTCACCCGAGGACGTGGCCGCCATCGGGCCGGACGACCCGCACCCGGTGGCCATCGCCGACACCCTGGCCGACCTGGTCCTGGCGGAGGGTTGAGGTCGTGGCTCGCAAGACGCACCACAAGCACTCCTCCACCAAGGGCTATCGCAAGCTGCTGGACTCGCTGGCCGGGCTCGAGGGCGTCCACCGCGTGGCCACCGGGCGCGTGACGCCGCGGATGGGCTCCGGCAGGCCGGTGGCTCAGATCTCCAAGCTGCGCCGCGTGGAGTCGGGGCTGTCGATCACCATCAACGCCGACGGGGCGATGGTGGACGCCTACGTGATCACCGACCGCCCCGACGAGGTGGAGGCGGCCATCCGCGAGCGCGGCTGGACCGCCTCGTAGTCGACGCCCAGGAGCCGCGCGGCCTCGGGAGTAACCGTCAGGCCCGCGGCCTCCGCGGCGGCGAGCCCGTCCTGAGGGTCGATCCCGCGGCTCTCGTGTACGTGCGCCGCGCAGAGGGCCGCCACGAAGTCGGTCTGCCGGTTGCCGTGCACCGCCACCGCCCCGCGCCGGCGCAGCTCGCGCCGCAGGAGCGTCAGGAGCTCCTCGAGCGCGTCGGCGCCCTCGGCGCAGGACGCCACCGGCACGTGGTGCCACTCCAGGCCGGCGGCCTCGTAGTCGCCCAGGTTGTGGCGGGTGGTCATCGTGCTGATCACCAGGCGCACGCCTCGGTCGGTCAGGTACGCGATCTCCTCCGACCGCCGCTCGGGGCGGTGGCTCCGCCCTCCCCCACCCGGCCGCTCCAGGGCGCACAGCTTGCGCGGGCGGGCCCACCAGATTCGCTTCGGTCGCTGC
>JAXDIC010000071.1:0-3997 GCA_034664185.1 Thermoleophilaceae bacterium | reverse complement strand
GCGACGGCGGCCAGCAGCACGTCGTTGACGGTGGCGCCGCTGGCCCGGCGCACGGCCTTGACCTCCTCGAGCCGCGCGCGCCCGATCGCGAACAGGCGGTCGCGGCCGATCTCGGCGTTCAGGCGGCTGCGCGGGGCCTGGGGGCGGATGCGGGCCAGCTCCCCCACGACGCCCGCCGCGCCGCGGATCTGCCGCGCCGCATCCTGCGGGTCGAGCGCCAGGGCGCGCGCGACCGTCTTCCGCGCCATCCGCCGCGGCAGGTCGAGCTGGGTGGCCGCCAGCCCGGCCAGCTGCTCCACGCGGTAGGCGCGCCGGCGGGCGGGCTCGGCCGGCGGCGGAGGCAGCTCGAGTCCCTCGGGCGTCGGGTCGAGGATCACGGTGCTGACGTCCACCGCGGCCATCCCGTCCACCAGCGCGTGGTGCATCTTGGCCACCAGCGCCGTGCGGCCCCCGGCCAGGCCCTCCACCACCGTGATCTGCCACAGGGGCCGCGAGCGGTCGAGGCGCTCCGACATGATCTCGCCCACCAGCTCGCACAGCTCGCCGTCGCCCCCCGGCGGCGGCAGGGCGGCCCGGCGCACGTGGCGGTCGGGGTCGTGATCGGCCACCTCCGACCACACGGGGTAGCCGGCCCCGCGCAGCACCTCGTCCAGGCGCATGCGGTAGCGCGGGATCAGGTGCAGCCGCTGGCGCAGGCGCTCCACGACGGCCTCGCGGCTCACGTGGCCGTCGAAGACCAGGACGCCGCCGACGTGCATGTGCACGGGCCCGCGCTCGGCCTGGATGGCCGAGAGGTCGGATGGCGAGAGCGGCTCCGCCACGCGCGGCCTCGCGCTAGACCGTCGCCGCGCGCTTGCCGCGCTCGAGCGCCAGCTCGAGGATCCGGGCGACCAGCGCGTCGAAGTCCAGGCCGGCCGCCTCGGCGGCAAGCGGCAGGAGGCTGGTCTCGGTCAGACCCGGTATGGCGTTGGCCTCGAGCACGTACAGCTCGCCGGTGGCCTCCTCGAGCATCAGGTCCACGCGCCCGAAGCCGTAGAAGCCCAGCAGCTTGTAGACGCCCGCGGCCAGCGCCTGCGCCCGCGCTGCGTGCTCCTCGCTGAGGTCCGCCGGGCAGACGAAGTCGGTGCGGCCGATCTGGTAGCGGGCCTCGAAGTCGTAGAAGTCCTCCTCGCGCGGCACCGCCTCCACGATCGGCAGCGCGTGTGGGCCGTCCGGGCCGTCCACAAGGGACACGGCCAGGTCGCGGCCGCTCACGTGGCGCTCCAGCAGGACCTTCTGGTCGTAGGAGAACGCGGAGACCAGGTTGCCGGGCACGTCCGCCGCGGTGCGGGCGAACTTGATTCCCAGCGCGGAGCCGCCCGAGGCCGGCTTCACCACGATCGGGAACTCCAGCCGCTCCTCGATCGCCGGCAGCGTGTCGGCGGCCCCGAGCTGCCTGAACGCGGTCTCGCTGAACGCGAAGAACTCCGGCGTGGGTATCCCGGCCTCGAGCAGGAGGTGCTTGGTCAGCACCTTGTCGATCGAGCGGACGCAGGCCAGCACGCCCGAGCCCGTGTAGGGGATGCCCAGGATCTCGAGCAGCTCCTGAACCGTGCCGTCCTCCCCGTCGCGCCCGTGCAGCGCCACGAAGGCGGCGTCCGGAGCCGCGGTGCGCAGGCGCTCGATCAGGTCGGCCCCGGCGTCGACCGACACGACCTCGTGCCCGAGGCGCTCCAGCGCGTGCTCCACGCGGGCGCCCGAGCGCAGCGACACCTGCCGCTCAAGCGAGGTGCCGCCCTTGAGGACGGCTATCCGGCTCACGAGCCGGCGGCGCGGCCCTCGCCGGGCCGGCGGCGGGGCATGTGCACCACGCGCCCGCCCTCCTCGGGCGGCGCGGGCTCCGGCTCCGCCGGCGGCGGCTCGGCGTCGTGCGACGGGGTGCGCTCGGCGCCGCGCCTCGGATCCTCGCCCGTCAGCGTGCCGTAGAGGGCCACCTGCTCGCCCACCACCTCGCCGATCCGGCGGACGCCCTCCCGGATCGTGTCCTCGTCGGAGCCGGAGAAGTTGAGTCGCATCGAGCTGCGGCCGCGGCCGTCGAGGTAGGCGCCCTCGCCGGGAACGAACGCCACGTTGTCGCGCAGCGCGCGCGCGAGCAGGTCCGTGGTGTCGATGAAGTCGGGCAGCGTGACCCACACGAACAGGCCGCCGCCGGGGCGCGTCCACTCGGCCTGGCGCGGGAAGAACTCCGCCAGCGCGTCCAGCATCGCGTCGCGGCGCCCGCGGTGGATCTCGTTGAGCGAGTCCACGTAGTCGCGCCACATGCCCTGCTCGAAGAACGCGCTGACCATGAGCTGCGACAGGGTGGACGTGCACAGGTCCGCCGCCTGCTTGCCGAGGTTGATCTTCTCGAGCACCGGCGGCGGGGCCACCACCCAGCCCATGCGGATCCCGGGCGAGAGGATCTTCGAGAAGGTGCCGAGGTACATGACGTACACGCCGCCGTCCAGGGCGTGAAGCGTGGGCTGGGCCGCGCCCTCGTAGCGCAGCAGGCCGTACGGATTGTCCTCGAGGACCAGGAGCTCGCGCCGGTTGACGATCTCCACCAGCCGCTGGCGGCGCGGCAGCGACATGGTCACCCCCGCGGGGTTCTGGAAGCTGGGCACCGTGTAGACGAACTTGGGCTTGCGACCCTCCCGCTCCAGCCGGTCGAGCACCTCCTCGAGCCGGTCGACGCGCATGCCGTCGGCGTCGGTGTCTATGTGCACGACGTCCGCCTCGTAGGACGAGAAGACCGGCACGGCGCCCGGATACGTCGGGCCCTCGGCGATCACCACGTCGCCGGGGTCGATCAGGGTCTTGGTGACCAGGTCGATCACCTGCTGCCCGCCCGCGGTGACGATCATCTCGTCGGGGTCGACGCGCATGTCCTCGGCCGCCATCACCTCGGCGATGCATGCCTTGGCCTCCGCCAGGCCGTCGGTCGGCCCGTACTGCAGGGCACGGGCGCAGGACTCCGCCGCGATGCGGTTGGCCGCCGCCGCGAAGCTGTCGGGCGGGAAGCTGCCGGTCTCGGGCAGGCCGCCCGCGAGCGAGATCACCTCGGGCCGCTGGGTGACGGCCATCATGTCGCGCATGGCAGAGGACCTCATGACCCGCGTGCGCGAGGCGAACAGGCCGGCGTAACGCTCCAGGTCGCGCGTCGTGGAGCGCGGCAGCGCCATACGCCTCCATTCGCCTCCCCCGACGCCGCCCCTGCCCTTATCCGGCGGGTGGTCGTCTATCGTCATGCTGCCACTGAGCCTACCGGGGGCGACACCCCGCCCCGGTCGTTTTCCTCGGAGCGCAGCACCATCAGCCTCTTCCTCGACATCGGCCAGGGCGCCGGCCTCGCGGGCGCGACCGGCGTACGCCCGTTCCTGCCGCCGCTCCTCGCCGGCGCGCTCGCCCGTGGCGACATAGGCATCGACTTCGACGGCACCTCCTACGACTTCCTCGAGAAGCCGGCGTTCCTCGCCGGGGTCCTGGCGCTGGCCGTGGTGGCGTACGCGGTGGAGCGTGCGCGTGCGGCCAGGCCGGCCGACCCCGGTGCGCGGCGCGACCCGCTGGCGCTTGGGCTGGCGGCCGTGGCGCTGGTGCTCGGGGCGCTGCTCTTTGCCGGCAGCCTTGCCCAGGGACACCGCGAGAGCTGGCCGGGACTGGTGGCCGGCGTGGTGTGCGCGGCGCTTGGCTACGCGGCGGTGGCGATGCTCTTCGCTCGTGCCCGCCGCCGGCTCGAGGGCGGAGCCGCCGGCCTGCTCTCGGTCTACGCCGACGCGATCGCGCTGGCGCTGGCCGGCCTGGCGATCGCCCTGCCGCCGGTCGGCCTGGTCGCCGTCGTGGCGTTCGTCGTGCTGGTCGTACGCGCGCGGGCGGGCGGGGACAAGAAGTACGAGGGCCTGCGCGTCCTGCGGTGACGGGCAAGCGCAAGAAGCTCGTCCTCGCGGTCATCGACGCCCTCAAGCCTGAGATGCTCGACCGG
>JAXDIC010000061.1:0-5338 GCA_034664185.1 Thermoleophilaceae bacterium | reverse complement strand
CGCGGCACGATCGGCTGGGACGGCCGAAGCGCCCGCGGCATGCTCGACGAGTCCGAGCGCCTGTTCGGGGAGACGGGTCGCTACTACGGCGTCGAGGACCTCGGGCTGAAGGAGTCCGATCCGATCCGCTACGAGAAGCTGTTCTCGCGCCTGCGCGGCGGCCTGGTGAGCGCGCGCGAGACCGCGCTCAACATCTCCGCCTCGCCGATCGTCAAGGAGATCGGCGAGCTGTGCTTCGCGCTGTACACGCCGGAGGGCGACTCGGTGACGCTGTCGACCGGGATCATCGTGCACGTCCACACGATGTCCGACGCGATCAAGTACATGATCCGCGAGGGCTACGAGGACGACCCCGGCATCGCGGCCGGCGACATCTTCACCAACAACGACGCGATGATCGGCGACGTCCACAACGCGGACGTGCAGACGATCGTGCCGATCTTCTGGGAGGGCGAGCTGCTGGGCTGGGCGGCCGGGGTCACGCACGAGATCGACATCGGCGCCAAGACGCCTGGCAGCGTCCCGATCGGCCCCATCTCCCGCTTCGAGGACGGGATCGACCTGCCGGCCAAGAAGATCGGGTCGAACGACCAGATCTGGCACGACCACGTGCTGGCGGGCCTCAAGGGCACGCGCACGCCGATGTACTGGACGCTGGACGAGCGCACGCGCCTGGCCGGCTGCCACATGGTGCGCGAGGCCGTCGAGCGGGTGATCCTCGAGGAGGGCCTGGACACCTACAAGCAGTTCGTGCGCGAGGTGATCGAGGACGGGCGGCGCTCGTTCCAGAGCCGCGTGCGCGAGCTGACCGTGCCCGGCCGCTACCGCGCGCCCGCGTTCACCGAGCTGCCGTTCGCCAAGGAGCAGCAGCTGCCGTCCTACGCGCGCGTGGACACGATGATGCACGCGCCCGTCGAGGTCCGCATCACGCGCGAGGGCACGATCGAGCTGGACTACGACGGCGCCTCCGCGTGGGGCTACCACTCCGCCAACTGCACGCCGTCGTCGATGCAGGGCGCGCTCTGGGTGCAGCTCACCCAGACGCTGATCTGCAACGACAAGGTCAACGACGGCGCCTACCTGGGGCTGCGCCAGAACTTCCCGCCGGGCACGTGGGCCAACCACTCCAACCCGCAGTGCTCCACCGGCAACGCGTGGTTCTTCCTGATTCCGTCCTACACGGGCTTCGTCAAGTCGCTGTCGCGCTCGCTCCAGGCGCGCGGCTACGTGGAGGAGGTGCTGGCGCCGTACGCCCTCACGGCCAACGCGTTCCAGGGCGGCGGAGTGGACCAGTACGGCCGCCAGTCGGCCACCACCAACTTCGGCCTGTCGTGCGTGGGCGGCGGCGCGAAGATGGTGCTGGACGGCCTGGACTACGCGGCCGCCATGTGGAACCCCGAGGGCGACATGGGCGACCTGGAGATGTGGGAGCTGATCGAGCCCTTCCTCTACATCGGGCAGCGCGTGAAGCCGTGCACCGCCGGGCCTGGCCGCCACCGCGGCGGCTCCGGCTACGAGGCAATGCGCCTGGCGTGGAAGACGCCGTTCTACGAGATGCAGAACATCGGGCACGGGCGCTGCTTCATCCAGGCGGGGCTGTGGGGCGGCTACCCCGGCGCCACCGGCTACCGCCACAACGTCCGCAACACCAACTTCTTCGAGCTGGTCGAGCGCGGCGAGCCATACCCGACGCACGAGCCAGACCCCGAGGCATCCGAGCTGGAGCGCGTGGTGACGGGCGACCGCCAGTTCGACATCGAGACCACCACGCTGCCAGAGCTGATGCGCCAGGGCGACCTGTACCTCTGCTGCTTCCGCGGCGGGGCGGGGCTGGGCGACCCGATCGAGCGGCCGTTCGAGTCCGTGACCGCCGACGTGGAGGGTGACTTCCTGCTGGCGCGCTACGCCGAGTCGGTCTACGGCGTGGTGGCCGGCGACGCGGAGGCCACCGATCGGCGCCGCGACGAGATCCGCGAGGAGCGCGGCCGCCGCGCCATGCCCGTACGCGAGTGGATGAAGGGCGAGCGCGAGCGCGTCGTGGCCGGGGACTTCATCGACCCGGTCAAGCGCATGTACGCGGAGTCGATCCGGCTGTCGGACCGCTGGGCGGCGGAGTTCCGCGAGTTCTGGGACCTTCCGGCTGACTTCGACTACGAGATCGAGACGCCGCAGGTGGACATGTCGCGCGCGATGTTGGCGGCCGGCAACGGAGGCGCGTCGTGACCCTGGATCCCCAGACCCTGGCCGACCTGGTCGACGAGCGCCTGCCGCGCGGCCACGTGCGCGCCATCCAGTCGGGCTTCAAGGACGCCGACCGCTTCGACAAGTACGTCGCGCTGCTCCAGGAGCGGGTGGCGTGGGACGACCCGATCGTGCTGCCGTTCGGCGAGCACCTGTACGTGGTGGCCAAGCCGGGTGGGTCGTACGTCGTCAAGTGCGACTGCGGCAACGAGTTCTGCGAGCACACCGAGAACTGGAAGCTGGAGGCGCTGATCGCGGTGCGCGACAGCGACGAGTCGCTGCGTGAGATCTATCCGTCGAAGATGCACGGCGACCCGGCCTGGAACCACCTGCGCGAGTACTTCTGTCCCGGCTGCCGGACGCTCCTGGAGGTGGAGGCCGTGCCGCCGGGCTACCCGGTCGTGCACGACTTCGTCCCGGACCTCCAGGGGTTCTACGAGGAGTGGCTGGGACGCGGGCTGCCGGCGCTCTGACGGCCGCGGCACTGGCCGCGGCGGCGCTGTCGGCCTGCGGCGGGGACCATCACCCGCCGAGGACCCTGCCGGCCCCGCACGGTCCCACGCCGGCCGAGACCGTCGGCCAGGGTCTGCGGCGCTCCCTGGACCTGGCCACGCGCAAGGGCTGCCGCGACACCCGGGCGATCTTCCACTCGAGCGTCCCGCGCGTGTCGCCGAGGAACTGCAACGCCGAGTTCGCCGTCCTGCACGGGACGGCGGCGGGATCGGTCACGCGCTACGGCAGCGGCGGCCTGGCCCTGTACCCGCGAATCGGCTCCGTGGTGCTCGTGCTGGACCGCGACCGCCGCTTCCGGGTGGCGGTGGTGGTGCAGAGCTCGCAGGGGAGCGGCAGCGGCCCCACCGCCGGCTCCGATCGAGCCGCCGCGCACGCCACCGAGGTGCTGTCCAAGGGGTTCTGCAACTCCGGCGACCCGGTGTTCACCACCTACAAGCACCAGTGCGACCGGCGCTCGCTGAAGGTCCTGGCCGCGGACCTGCACGGCGAGGTCCCGCGCCCGACGCGGCTGGGCGGAAGCTTCGACACGGCCTTCTACGGGCTGCGCCTGCGGAACGGCCACTACTACACGCTGGTTCTGTTCGGCGCCTCCGACCTTCCCGGCGACCAGTGGAACCTGCTGGACGCCTACCGCGCCCAGTGACCCGAGCCGCGCGACAGGGCCGCTAGGGCCCCAGCGTCAGCGCCGCGCCGTTGCGGTTGCCGAAGCGGTCGCGGGCGGCCCCCGCCGGCACGACCACCCTGGCGCCGTGCGTGGCCACCAGGAACACGCCGCCGCGCTTCACGCGCACCCGCCGGGTCTTGCCCGCCACGCGGAAGGCCACCTGGCCGGCGCCGGCGGTGGGCGGGCGGTAGGTCAGGTCGTGCTCGACCACCGCGGCCGGGTACGCCAGGGTGATGCCGGCCACGCCGGCCGGGTGCCGGCCGGTGTACGCCTTGGCGACCAGCGCCGTCGACGGCTCCACGTCGAACGGGCGGGAGATGAGCTTGTAGCGATTGGCGGTGACCACGAAGCGATACTGGCCGATGGGGGCCGAGAGAGGCACCTCCCACTGCGCGCGGTACTCGTCGGTGGCGTCCACCTCCCAGAGCACGTTCAGGCCCAGGTCGGAGTCGACCGTGCGCCACTTGCGGCGCACCATGCGCTGGATCGTGACGAACGCGCGGTCGAGCGGGCGGTCCTCGCCGCGCGGGCCGCCGTGCCAGCCGAACACCGCGCGGTCGAGCCGCTGGGTCCTGGCCGGCCAGACGACCGGCTTGGCCGCGGCCTGAGTGGCACCCACCGGGAACGGCGGCGAGGTCGGCGTCAGCCCCTGGCGCGAGTCGTACGCGTAGGCCGTGGGCGCGGGCTTGCCCTGGGCCAGCGAGCGGCCGAGGTCCACCAGCGAGAGCTTGAGCAGGTTGGAGCTGGCCCGTCCGTAGAGCGTCGAGCCGCCCTCGTAGTGCTGCTGGTCGTACTCCTCCGGCGTGGTGAAGTACTGCAGGTACTCGTTGGCCAGCCCGGAGATGATCACCTGCCGGACGCCGGCCGCCTGCACCGCGCCCAGCACGGCGGTGCGCACCCGGCGGCCCATCTCCACCGTCATCTCGCCGGGGATCGTGACCACCATCCGGTCGCCCAGCCGCAGCGCCATGAGCGGAACGGCCTGCGGCACCGTGTCCGGCACGTTGGCCCTCAGCTTGTCGCCCTGGGGGCCCACGCCGACCGGTGCGTGGTCGCCCTCGAACGGGACGTGGGTCTGGTCGTACAGCGGGCCCCGGCCCTCCTCGGAGCCGGTCAGGAGCGGCAGCCCGATCTGAGCCGTGTTGTCGACCGGCCCCACGTCGGTGTTCTGGCCGCAGAAGCACACGCGCGTCCAGCGGGTGTCGAAGGTGGGCGTGCGGGTCATGCCCTTGCCCGCCGAGCGCCACGCCTCCATCATCTTCTGGGCCTCGACCCGGCCCACGTAGTCGGACGCGGCGGGGCCCGAGCGGTTCAGGCCGGCGGACTGGTCGCCTTCGTCGGTGTTGCCGTAGGCGTTGACCACGTCCTGCTTGCGGGGCACGTGTCCCTTGCGCCGGATCGCGTCCTCCACGACGTGCGTCGCAGCCCCGTGGTGGTCCTCGTTGTAGAAGTGGAACGTGTACTTGTTGACGGTGCCGTGGTCGGCGAAGGTCGACCACATGCCGACGGGCATGTGCCGGCCGTGCTTGCCGAGCTTGTCCACGCGCAGCACGTTGACGTCCGGATCGATCGTGTCTATGTAGCCGAGCGGATCCTGCGACGCGGAGCCGGTGCCATAGGGCTCGATGATCCCGTGGTCCGCCAGGTGGGCCTCGATGCTGCGGTTCTGGGTCAGGCCCAGAAGCCGGCGCGAGCCCCAGCCGATGGCCGCTGGCCCCAGGTTGTCGTCGGCGCGGCGGATGGCCAGCGCCAGCCGCTTGACCATGAACGTGTACAGCTGCGGGTCGGCCGCGGTGTTGAAGCTGGTGGGCGTGTTGGCCGACATGAACACGGTGTTGTAGGAGCCGAAGTTGTAGTACTGGCTGGGCGCCGCGTGCGTGTGCGAGGCCGAGTCGATCACGTTCTGCTCGGAGAAGCCGC
>JAXDIC010000047.1:0-14587 GCA_034664185.1 Thermoleophilaceae bacterium | reverse complement strand
CGTGAAGAAGCGGCTCGACGTCTACCACCGGCAGACCAAGCCGCTGGTGGAGCACTACGAGAAGACCGGCCTCCTGCGCAAGTTCGACGGCAGGCAGCCGGCCGACGCCGTGCAGGACCAGATCCGTCAGGCGGTCATGGCGCTGAGCTCGGAGGAGAAGCGCTGAGCGCCTCCGACCGGCGGTAGGCTGGTTTCCCGTGATAGTCCGCAAGACTCCGGAGCAGATAGAGCAGATGGCGGCCGCCGGCCAGGTCCTGGCCCGCTGCCTGACGCTGCTGCGCGGCAAGGCCCGGCCGGGGGTGACCACGGCGGAGCTGGACCAGGCCGCCGAGCGCTTCATCCAGTCCCAGCACGGGGAGCCCGCCTTCAAGGGCTATCGCGGGTTCCCGGGCTCCATCTGCGCCTCGCCGAACTCGATGGTGGTCCATGGGATCCCCGGCCCGTACAAGCTCCGCCGCGGGGACATCCTCTCGATCGACGTGGGTGTGATCCTCGACGGCTGGGTGGCCGACGCCGCCATCACCGTCCCGGTGGGCAACGTCACGCCGGTCGCCCAGAAGCTGCTGACCACCACCCGGCAGGCACTCTTCGAGGCGGTCGAGCAGTGCCGCCCCGGCAACCGGCTGGGCGACGTCTCACACGCCGTCCAGACCCGTGTGGAGGCCGACGGCTTCTCGGTCATCCGGGCTCTCGTGGGGCATGGCATCGGGCGCGACATGCACGAGGACCCGCAGATCCCAAACTTCGGCCAGCCGGGGACGGGCCCCGAGCTGGAGGAGGGCATGGTCCTGGCCGTCGAGCCCATGGTCAACGTGGGCAGCCACCCGATCCGCGTGGGCGACGACAACTGGTCGGTGTTCTCCCAGGACGGGTCGCTGGCGGCCCATTTCGAGCACACCGTGGCGGTCACGACCGAGGGGCCTCGCATCCTCACGCCGTGGCACCTCGAGGAGGCTCGCCGAGCTGCCTGAGCGGCCCTCCGGGAGCCCGAGCCGGCGGCGGCCTCCTGCTAACCTTCCGTGGCTGTTCGCGGCGCGTGGCCGACTCCTGGGCTTCGTGCCGGTTCTCACGAATATAAGAGGTATCGCGGAACCGTGAAGGTCCGAGCGTCGGTCAAGCCCATGTGCGAGAAGTGCAAGATCATCCGCCGCCACGGCGCGGTCTTGGTGATCTGCCAGAACCCCCGCCACAAGCAGCGGCAGGGGTAGTCGCATGGCGCGCATCTCAGGAGTCAACATCCCGCTCAACAAGCGCGTGGAGGTCGGGCTGACCTACATCTACGGCGTGGGCCAGTCGCAGGCCCGCCTGGCGCTCCAGAAGGCCGGCGTGGACCCCAACACCTACGTCAAGGACCTGACCGAGGACGAGGTGCGCAAGCTCCGCGACGCCATCGACCAGGATCTGACGGTCGAGGGCGACCTGCGCCGCGAGCGGTCCCAGAACGTCAAGCGCCTGATGGAGATCGGCGCCTACCGCGGGCTGCGCCACCGGCGCGGCCTGCCGGTCAACGGCCAGCGCACCAAGACCAACGCGCGCAGCCGCAAGGGCCCGAAGCGCATGCAGGTCGCGGGCAAGAAGAAGGTGAAGAAGTAGCGTGGCAGCTCAGAAGGGCGGCAAAGGCCGCGGACGGCGCAGGGTCCGGAAGAACATCCCGTTCGGCCAGGCGCACATCAAGACCAGCTTCAACAACACCATCGTCGCCCTCACCGACAGGGAGGGCAACGTGATCGCGTGGGAGTCCGCCGGCGGCGCCGGCTTCAAGGGCTCGCGCAAGTCCACCCCCTTCGCCGCGCAGGTCACCGCCGACTCGGCCGCCCGCAAGGGCATGGAGCAGGGCCTGGAGAAGGTCGAGGTGTTCGTCAAGGGGCCGGGGTCCGGCCGCGAGACGGCCATCCGCTCGCTCCAGGCCGCCGGCCTCGAGGTGACCGGCATCCGCGACGTGACGCCCCAGGCGCACAACGGCTGCCGGCCCAGGAAGCGGAGGCGGGTGTAGTGGCGCGCGATCGCGGAGCACAGTGCAAGCAGTGCCGGCGCGAGGGCGTCAAGCTGTTCCTGAAGGGCGAGCGCTGCCTGACGGACAAGTGCGGCGTGGAGCGGCGGTCGTACCCGCCGGGCGAGCACGGACGCGGCCGGCAGAAGCAGTCCGAATACCGGCTCCAGCTGCGCGAGAAGCAGAAGGCGCGCCGCTACTACGGCGTGCTGGAGAAGCAGTTTCGCGGCTACTACGACAAGGCCAGCCGCCAGGACGGCGTGACCGGCGAGAACCTGCTGCGCATCCTGGAGTCGCGCTTCGACAACGTCTTGGTGCGGCTTGGGTTCGCGGCCTCGCGGCGCCAGGCGCGCCAGCTGATCCTCCACGGTCACTGGACGATCAACGGGAGGCGAGTGAATGTGCCGTCCTACCAGGTGCGGCCCGATGACGTGATCGCCATCAAGGCCTCATCCACCGCCTCGCAGACGATCAGGGACGCAACCGACCTCGTGTCGGCCGTGCCCGCTTGGCTGCAGGCGGACCACGACGGTTTGACCGCGAAGGTGCTGCGCCACCCCGAGCGTGCCGAGATCGACACGCCGGTGCAGGAGCAGCTCATCGTCGAGCTCTACTCGAAGTAACGGCTCGCGCCCGCGGCAGCGCCTCTAGGCGTCGCCGTCCGCGAGCACCCGACACGAAGGAATCCATCTGATGCTCGAGTTCCAGATCCCCCAGATTTCGGCCGAGAAGGTCGAGGACAATCGCGGCACCTTCACGATCGAGCCGCTCGATCGCGGCTTCGGCTACACGTTCGGCAACTCGCTGCGGCGAGTGCTGCTGTCGTCGCTTGCCGGCGCCGCGGTCACCAGCGTGCGGATCGAGGGCGTCGCCCACGAGTTCTCCACGATCTCCGGTGTCAAGGAGGACGTGACGGACATCGTCCTCAACCTCAAGGAGATCGTGTGCCGGATGCACTCCGAGGCCTCCGAGATCGAGGTCCCGCTGGTGGCCACCGGCCCCGGTGAGGTGACCGCGGGCGACATCGACCTGCCATCGGGCGTCGAGTTGCTGAACCCCGACGCGCACATCGCGACCTGCGAGAAGAAGACCAAGCTCGAGATGTACCTGACCATCGGGCGCGGCCGCGGCTACTCGCCGGCCGAGGACAATAAGACGGCGGACCAGCCGATCGGCGTCATCCCCATCGACTCGATCTTCTCACCCGTCAAGCGCGTGGCCTACCAGGTCGAGTCCGCCCGCGTGGGTCAGCGCACCGACTACGACAAGCTCACGCTCGACATCGAGACCGACGGCTCCGTGGCGCCCCAGGCGGCGCTGCGCGAGGCGGCCGAGATCCTGATCAAGTCGCTCGCCATCTTCACCGACGCCGATCGCGTCGAGGAGCTGCGCGCCGACACGGACGGGCTCGGCATGGGCGAGCCGGTCGCCGCCGGCCCCCGGGCCAGCCGCTCGCCGGACGGGATGGACGACATCCTGATCGAGGAGCTGGAGCTGGGCGTGCGCTCGTACAACTGCCTGAAGCGCGCCGGCATCCAGACCGTCGGCGACCTGCTCCAGAAGTCGGAGTCGGAGCTGAACGCGATCCCGAACTTCGGTCGCAAGTCGATCGAGGAGGTCATCGAGACGCTGAAGGCGCGCGGGCTGGACCTGCGCGCCGCGTAGGCGCCTGGGGCCCGGGCCGACGGCAGGCTAGGCTCTTCCCGCCATGCGCCACCAGAAGGACCGCAACAAGCTCTCGAGGAGCTCCTCGCACCGCAAGGCGCTCTTCATGAACCTTGCGCGCGAGGTGATCGACCACGAGCGGATCAAGACCACGGAGGCCAAGGCCAAGGCTGCGCGGCCGGAGATCGAGCGCCTGATCACGCTGGCCAAGCGGGGCGACCTGCACGCGCGGCGGCAGGCGCTGTCATCCCTCGGCCAGGACAAGTTCGTGGTCTACAAGCTGTTCGAGGAGATCGCACCGCGCTACGCGGACCGTCCGGGCGGCTACACCCGCATCCTCAAGCTCGGGCCCCGTCCCTCGGACGCGTCCGAGATGGTCTACCTAGAGCTCGTCTAGCGCGCCGTGGCCGGCGAGGACCTGACGCAGTTCAAGGACGCGTCCCGCGCTGCGTGGGACCGTGCCAGGTACGCACCGCTGGCCGAGCGCCTGATGCCGGTCGCAATCGACCTCGTGGACGCCTGCGCGGTGTCGGCGGGCCAGGACGTACTGGACGTCGCCGCGGGCAACGGCAACGCGGCGGCCGCCGCGGCCGCCGAGGGAGCCCACGTGGTGGCCTCCGACTTCAGCCCCGAGCAGGTGGAGCGTGGCCGCCAGCGCACGGGCGCCGAGGGCCTGGACGTGGAGTGGGTCGTGGCCGACGTCGAGGAGCTGCCGTTCGAGGACCGAAGCTTCGACTGCGTGGTCTCCGTCTTCGGAGCCATGTTCGGGCCGCGGCCCGAAAGCGTGTCGTCCGAGCTGTTCCGGGTGCTCCGGCCCGGGGGCACGGTGGGCATGGCCAACTGGGGGATCGGCGGCTTCCAGGACGAGTTCTTCGAGGTCGTGCGCCGCTACCGGCCGCCCGAGCCGGAGGGCGTGCCCCTGCCGACCCTCTGGGGACAGGAGCAGGTGGTGCGCGAGCGCTTCGAGGGGCTGGCCGGGTCGCTCGTCTTCGACAAGGGCACCCTGGTGTGGGAGTTCGGCTCGTTCGCGGAGATGGGCGCGTTCTTCAGGGACGCCGGACCGCGGCCGCCCACCGAGCCGCCCGAGGAGGTCCTGAAGGCGCTGGTCGCCGACCTCGTCGCGGTCGCGGAGAAGCACAACTCGGCGACCGACGGGACGCTTCGGCTCGCGGCGGATTACCTGCGGGTCATCGCGCGCAAGCGCGGGTAGTCCTGACCGCCCGCCTGCTGCTGGAGTACGACGGCGGCGAGTTCGCCGGCTGGGCACGGCAGCCGGGCCGGCGCACCGTGCAGGGCGTGCTGGAGGAGGCCCTCGAGCGGATCCTCGGTCGCACCGTGCCGCTGACCGTGGCCGGGCGCACCGATGCCGGCGTGCACGCGCGCGGGCAGGTGGCCAGCCATCCGGGGGAGCCGGCCCCAGCCGAGTCCCTGAACGGCGTCCTTCCGCGCGATCTGCGGGTGCTGGCCAGCAACGCGGCCGCCGATGGCTTCGACGCCCGCAGGGACGCCCTCGGCCGGCGCTATCGCTACCGGATCCTGACGCGCGCCACCGCCAGCCCGTTCGAGGAGGGACGGGCGCTGCACTGGCCGCACGGCCTCGATCGGGCTCTGCTGAACCGCTGCGCCGCAGCGGTCGAGGGCGTCCACGACTTCACCGCGTTCACGCCCGCGCAGACCTATCACTCGCGCTTCGAACGCGATGTGCTGCTGTCGGAGTGGACCGCTCCCGCGGAGGACGTGCTCGAGTACCGCATCGAGGCGGACACGTTCATGCGCAACATGGTTCGGATCCTGGTGGGGACGATGCTGGACGTCTGCCGCGGCCGCCTGACGGCAGACGACTTCGAGCGGCTGCTGGAGGGGCGCCCGCGTGTCGAGGCGGGCGACACCGCGCCGCCGCACGGGCTGTACCTGGAGGCCGTGCGGTACTGAGGTGGGGGCCCGTGGGAGGAAACGTTCCGCCGTAACACTGCTGTAACGCCGCGTCCGAGCGACCCCGGACGTGGGACCTTTTGAGGTCGCTATGCGGACTAAAAAGGTCCCACGTCCCCGACGTGGCGAACAGCACGTAACAGAAGACGGACGAACCGTTACCGAAGACGCACCGCCGATGGGCGCGCGCGTTTGCCGCTTGGGAGGGGACGCACGGCCGAGCCGCCCTCATTGCTGCTGTGGGGGAGGCTGGTGCTTGGGGGGCCGGCGGTGGGGAGGCCGGTGGTGGGGGGCCGGCGGTGGGGGCGAGGGCTCGGGCCCCGGCACTATCCTCAGTGAGCGCCATGAAGGTCCTCCTCACGAACGACGACGGCATCCATGCCAAGGGCCTCAACGCCCTGCGGGAGGCCCTCCTGGAGGTGCCGGGCATCGACCTGGCGGTCATCGCCCCGGACGGCAACCGCAGCGCGATGGCGCGCAGCATCACCACGCGCGAGCCGCTCTGGGTCGAGGAGGTGGAGTTCGACGACGGGACCAGCGGGTTCGCCACCGACGGCACCCCGGTCGACTGCGTGCGCTTCGCGGCCCTCGGACTCGTGGAGTCCACCCCGGACCTCATCGTCTCCGGCATCAACCACGGCACCAACCTGGGCGACGACATCACCTACTCGGGGACCGTGGCCGCGGCCCTGGAGGGGATCGTGCTGGGGATCCCGGCCATCGCCGTGTCGCAGCAGGCCGTGGGAGGCCAGATGGACTTCCGCGCCGGCTATCGATACGACTTCTCCACGGCCGCCGCCTTCACGGCGCGCCTCGTCGAGGAGCTCGAGCAGGTGCCGATGCCCGAGGGCACGCTGCTCAACGTCAACGTCCCATGGCGCGACGTGAAGGGCGCCCGCGCCTGCCGGCTGGGCAAGCGAATCTACCGCGATCGCCTGCAGCTGAAGGAGGAGGAGGGCGGCCGCAAGCGCTACCGGATCTACGGCGAGGAGCCTGGCTTCCACGAGGAGGAGGGCACGGACTTCGCGGCCATCGGCGACGGCGCCATCGCGGTCACTCCGCTCCACTTCGACCTCACGGACACGGCGGGCGTCGAGTCCCTGGGCGGCTTCGACCTGGACGCCCTGCTGCGTCCCGCGGCTCAAGAGGTTGAGTAGGGCCAGCGCGGAGAAGCGGGCGGCCCAGCTGCGCCGCCAGATCGAGCATCACAACCATCGCTACTACGTCCTCGACGAGCCGGAGGTCTCGGACGCCGAGTACGACGCGCTGCTGGGCGAGCTGCGCGACATCGAGTCCGAGCACCCCGACCTCCGCACACCCGACTCGCCGACGCAGCGGGTGGGAGCACAGCCGCTCGAGAAGTTTCAGCAGGTCACGCACCTCCAGCCGATGCTCTCGCTGGCCAACGCGCGCAACGAGGAGGAGCTGCGCGCCTGGGACGCCCGCGTGCGCAAGCTGGCCGACGTCGATCGAATCGACTACGTCAGCGAGCCGAAGATCGACGGGCTGGCCATCTCGCTCGTGTACGAGGACGGCGTCCTCACGCGCGGCGCGACGCGGGGCAACGGTGAGATCGGCGAGGTCGTCACCCAGAACCTGCGGACGATCAAGGCGATACCGCTGCGCGTCGCGGACGCCCCGCGGCTTGTGGAGGTCCGCGGGGAGGTCTACCTGCCCCGCACCGCCTTCGCGCGGCTCAATGAGCAGCGCGCCGAGGCCGGCGAGCCCACCTTCGCCAACCCGCGCAACTCCGCCGCGGGCTCCATCCGCCAGCTCGACCCCGCCGTGGCGGCGTCGCGGCCCCTGTCGATGTGGTCATACGGGCTGGGCGCCACGGACGGCCTGGAGCTGCCGACCCACGCGGCCGAGCTGGAGTGGATGACGCAGGCGGGGTTCAAGGTCGCGCCCGACTGGAAGGTGCACACCGACCTGGAGAGCCTGGTGCGCGAGTGCCGCCGCTGGGAGGAGGACCGCGAGGGCCTGGACTACGAGATCGACGGAGTCGTGGTCAAGGTCAACGACCTGGACCTCCAGCGCTCGCTGGGCGTCGTCGGCCGCGAGCCGCGCGGGGCGATCGCCTGGAAGTTCGCCCCGATGACGGCCACCACCACGCTGCGGCGCGTGATGTGGAACGTGGGCCGGACCGGCCACATGGTGCCGTTCGCCGACCTCGAGCCCGTGCAGGTCTCCGGCGTGACGGTGAAGCTGGCCACGCTGCACAACGAGGAGGACCTGCGGCGAAAGGACGTGCGCGAGGGCGACGAGGTGATCGTCATGCGCGCGGGCGACGTGATCCCGCAGGTTGTCTCGCCGACCCCGAAGGCGCAGCGCCGGAGGCGCCGCTCGCCGACGCCCGAGCCGCCCTCGGAGTGCCCGGCGTGCGGCACGCCCACGATCAAGCCGGAGGGCGGGGTTTGGACCATCTGCCCCAACCGGGCCGGATGCCCGGGCCAGATCTTCCAGTCGGTCAAGCACTTCGTGAGCAAGGGAGCGATGGAGATCGACGGCCTGGGGGAGAAGCAGGCCGAGCGCTTCCTGTCCGAGGGGCTGATCCGCGACGTGGCCGACATCTACAGGCTGACCGAGGACCAGCTGGTGGGGCTCGAGGGCTTCGGCGAGATCTCGGCTCGCAACCTGCTCGCGTCGATCGAGCGGTCGAAGGACACGCCGTTCTTCCGCGTGCTCTACGCGCTGGGCATCCCCGGCATCGGCTACGTGAACGCTCGCGCCCTGGCGGCGCAGCTGCGCTCGATGGACGCGCTGATCGCGGCCTCTCCGGAGGAGATCCTGGAGACGCCCGGAATCGGGCCGATCCTGGCCGACACGATCGCCGAGACGCTGTCCGAGGAGCGGACGCGCGAGTTGATCGAGCGCCTGCGCGAGCACGGCCTGAAGATGGAGGAGGAGGGGCCGCCGCCCGGCTCGGACGGCAAGCTGGCGGGGCTCACGTTCGTGCTGACCGGCACGCTGCCCGACCTCTCGCGCGAGCGGGCCACGGAGATGATCGAGGCCGAGGGCGGCAAGGTGACCAACTCGGTGTCGAAGAAGACCAGCTACCTGGTGGCGGGCGCGGATCCCGGCTCGAAGCTGGCCAAGGCCCAGGACGCGGGCGTCGAGGTGGTGGACAGGGACCGGCTGCTGGAGCTGCTCGAGGGCGAGTCCGCTCAGCCCGAGTAGCCCGCGATGGCCTGGGCCATGCGGTCCTGGAGCGAGTGGGCGCGAGAGTTGCTGCTCACGCCGTTCATCAGGATCGAGAACACGATGGTGTGGCCGCCGCGCGAGCTGCAGTAGCCCGATAGCGCGCTGACGCCGTTCAGCGTGCCGGTCTTGGCCCGGCAGTGCTTGTGGGCAGGCCCGCTGCCCATGCGGCTGGCCAGCGTGCCGTTCACGCCCGCTATCGCCAGCGCGCCGTACAGGGCCTTGGACTCCGGCTGCGAGCGCTCCTTGATCAGATAGCGGACCACGTCCTGTGGGGAGGCTCGGTTCGAGTGGGACAGGCCCGAGCCGTCTGCCAGGCGCACGCGCGCCCCCCGCGAGCGCGCGAAGCGCACCACCGCGCTCGCGCCGCCGGCGGTGGTGCCGCCGCCAAGTCCCTTGGCCAGCTCCTCGGCGAAGAAGTTGTCCGACGGGGTGTCGGTCAGCTGGGCCAGCTTCGACATCTTCAGCGACTCGACCCGGGCCAGCTCGATGGCGCCCCCAGGCGCCCGGCCGGTGGTCGCGGACTTCTTCACCGTCACGCCGGCCGCGCGCAGGGCATCGGTCATCCGCGCGGCGGCATACCCGGGCGGGTTGGTCTGGAAGTAGCCGCTGGCCATCAGCCCGTGGTTGTAGACCAGGCCGCTGAGCGGCCCCTCGACCTGGCCCGACGCCGCATAGCCCGTGGCCGGGATGCCGCGGCGGGAGTCGAACAGCGACTCGTCGCCCACCACCGACCCGCGGATCAGCCGCAGGCCGCCCGCGTAGAGCCGCTTGGCCAGCGACTCGATGGTGGCTCCGCTCCCGGTGCCGTAGGCGTGGCGGACGTAGGCGCTGCTGCCGAACGCCGGATCGCCGCCGCCTTTGAGGTACAGATCGCCGTCGACCGTTCCCATGGCGTTCATCGCCCCGCCGATCAGGGCCCTCGTGGCAATCGTCGCATTCGGGCCCTTCCGGGCCAGGGCGGCGCCGGTGGTGAACAGCTTGGTGTTGGAGGCCAGGACCCGCGCCGTGCCCCCGTTCCAGGCGAACAGCCGCGCCCCCGTCTGGCCGTCCACCACATAGGCGCCCGAGGGGCCCCAGGAGGCCCTCATCAGGCTGGACAGCGACCGCGACAGGTCCGTCTGGGGGGACGCGAGCGCGCCCGCGGGAGCTACCAGGGCGGCGGCAGCCAGCAGCGCGGCGAGGGTCCGGCGGGTGCTGTGGCCTACGAGTCGGACCGCGCTCAGGCTAGCGGTCGTGGTTGGCCGCCCGCGCCGCTGCCATACTCGCTCGTCAGAGATGGGCACCGTCGTCAAGCTCGAGAAGCCCCGCAAGGCGCCCGCCGCCAAGCCGGGCCGCCGCAGGGGCCGCCGCTCCCGCACCGCCCTGGTCCTCGGGGGCGGGGGGGTCACCGGCGGCGTCTACGAAATCGGGGCCCTGCGGGCGCTGGACCTGCTGGCCGTCAACCGCACGATCAACGAGTTCGACATCTACGTGGGCACCAGCGCCGGCTCCTTCGTGGCCAGCCTGGTGGCCAACGGCGTGACCCCCGAGGAGATGATGCGGGTGGTCAACCAGCAGTCGCCCACGCCCTTCCGCGACATCAACATGGGCACGGTCCTGCGCCCCGGCTATTCCGAGCTGGTCAAGAGCCTGGTCGCGCTCCCGCTGCGCAGCGTCGGGCTCGTCCGGGGCCTCCTGGGCAACCTGCGCCAGACGTCGCTCATGGACGTCCTCCTGGGCCTGGCGGAGGGCCTGCCTCCGGGGCTGTACGACGGCTCGGGCATCGAGCGCTACCTGACGGATGTCCTGAGCGACCCCGACCGCGCCAACGACTTCCGCCTGCTGGAGAACGAGCTGTACCTGACCGCCACCGACCTGGACACCTGCGAGCGGATCGTGTTCGGCACCGAGGGTTGGGACGACGTGCCCATCGCCCGCGCGGCGGCGGCCTCCACGGCGCTGCCCATGGTCTACCGCCCGATGGAGGTCAAGGGCCGCCAGCTGGTGGACGGCGGCCTCCGCTCCACCACCAACGTGGACATCGCGGTGGAGCACGGCGCCAAGTTCGTGATCGTGGTCAACCCGCTCGTGCCGTACGTCAACGACTTCCAGAAGATGATCCCAACGATGCTCGGCAGCCGCGTGCGGCGGGTCGCCGACATGGGCTTCCCGCAGGTCGGCTACCAGGCCTTCAAGCTGCTGGCCCATCAGCGCCTTCACGAGGCCGTGGCGCACTGGCAGGAGAAGTACCCGGGCGTGGACATCCTGCTCATCGAGCCCGACCCCAACGACGAGCTGATGTTCGACACCAACATCATGAACTTCACGCGCCGGGTGGACATCGCCCGCCACGGCTTCGAGTCGGTCACGCTCCAGCTCGCCCAGGACTACGAGCGGCTGCGCTCGGTGTGCGCCAAGCACGGCATCGAGATCTCGGCCACGCGCGTGCGCAAGGTCATCCGGCACTTCGACCAGGAGAAGGAGCGCACGCGCGCCTGGCGCCGCATCCTGGAGCAGACCACCGGCACCCTCCTCCGGCAGTCCGAGGACGCCTAGCTCAAAGCCACGGCCGTGCGCAGCGCGGCCAGCAGGCGGTCCGTGGCGGCCGCGCCGCGGATCGACGCACGCACGTGATCGTCGGCGCCCAGGGGGCCGCCGGGCGCGACCAGCACGCGCTCGTCCTCCAGCCGGGCCGCCAGCGCCGCGCCGGTCAGCCCCGCGGCGTGCAGCCAGACGAAGTTGGCCTCCGAATCCGGCGCGTCCACGGGCAGGTCGTGCAGCTCGCGCAGCAACCGGCCGCGCTGCTCCTGCACCAGCGTCCGGCGCCGGTCGATCTCCCGGTCTCCCGTCTCGAGCGCGTACGCGATTCCCGCCTGCGTGAGCACGTTGACCCCCAGCGCCGGCGCGATCGACCCGAGCAGCGACGCGGCGGACGGAGAGCCGACCGCGTAGCCCGCGCGCAGCCCCGAGAGCCCGTAGGCCTTCGAGAACGTGCGGAACACCAGCACGCGCGGGAACGCGTCGACCAGCCGGAGCACGGAGTCGCGCGGCTCGACCGACTGGAACTCCACGTACGCCTCGTCGACCAGGAGGTGGACGTGCTCAGGCAGCCCGCTGGCGAAACCGGCCAGGGCGTCGGCGGTCAGGTACGTGCCCGTCGGATCGTTCGGGTTGCACACCACCACCACCCGGGTTCGGTCGGTCACGGCCGCGCCCAGGCGGTCGAGGTCGGTTCGGCCGGAGGCCAGCTCCACGGCCACGGGCTTGGCGCCGGCGCGCTGGGCCATCAGCGGGTACAGCGGGTACGAGGGCCACGGCGTGACCAGCTCGTCGCCCCGCCCGAGCAGCACCAGGGCGGCGGTCTGGAGCAGCTCTCCGGCGCCGTTGCCGACCGCCACCTGCTCCGCGTCCACCCCGTGCCGCTCGGCCAGGAGCCTGCGGACGCGCGCCGCGTGCCGGTCGGGGTAGCTGTTCACGCGCCCGCGGGCGGCGTAGATGGCCGCGTTCATGATCTCCGAGTGCGGGAAGTCGGGCCACTCGGTGTTGGAGAGGTCCAGGGTGGGGATCTCGGCCAGCGCCAGCGCCTTCTCCCGCGCGCGTCGCGCCCGCAGGGCCCGGTTGACCGACTCCTGGTCGATGTCGTCGAACTGTCGGTAGTAGTCGAGGAGGCCCATTCGATGCCGAGCGACGCCGCTAGGTCGTCTTCCTAGTTCTTCGGCGCCAGCTCCGGCCCGGGCCCGACGATGATGAAGAACCAGAACGCGAAGCCGGCGCTGGCTATCACCAGGCTGACCACGAAGATGCGCTCGAGCGCGCCGCGCTCCTGCTGGTACCCGGCTGCCCGGCGCACCAGCTTCCACGCGTGATCGACGCGCTTTGCGATCGACAGCGTGACGAAGAGGGTGAGGAGCATGCCGAGGAACGCCGTGACGATGGCGGCGCTGATCGAGTCGGTCCAGTACTTGACGTACGACCCGACGAACAGCCATCCCAGCGGCTGCGGGCCCCACAGCGACACGCACAGCACCGTCTCGACCACCAGCAGGAGCGCCGCGAAGCCCTTGTCGGCGTTCTGGCGCCCTGGGCCGGACGGCACCGGCGTGGGGCGGTAGCGCATCGGCGCCGTGCCGGGGCGCCGGCCGACGAACAGTCCGCCAGTATCGGTTGGGTCGTTGCTAGCCATAGGAGCGAGTGGGGGACGCCAAAGACGCGTCCCCCCGCCACTCAGTATGCCTACCCGGACCGCGCGGGCGCGAAGCTACGCGTACAGCGCCTCGATCTCGGCGGCGAACTTGTCCGCGACCACGTTGCGCTTGACCTTGAGCGTGGGCGTCAGCTCTCCCGTCTCCTGAGCCAGGTCCGCTGGCAGGATCTTGAACTTCTTGATCTGCTCCACCCGGCCGACCTTGGCGTTGGCGGCGTCGACGGCCTTCTGCACCTCGGCGCGCATCTGCTCGGAGCCGACCACCTCCTCAGGGCTCAGACCGTGCTGCTGCGCGAAGGCCGGCAGCTCCTCGGGGTCGAGCGTGACGAGCGCGACGAGGTACGGACGGCGGTCCCCGACCACCACCGTCTGCGATACCCAGCGGCTCTGCTTGACGTCGTTCTCCAGGTTGGCGGGCGTGATGTTCTTGCCGCCCGCCGTGATGATGATGTCCTTCTTGCGGCCGGTGATGAAGAGAAAGCCGTCCTCGTCCACCCGCCCGACGTCGCCGGTGTGCAGCCAGCCGTCCTGGAGGGTCTCGCGCGTGGCCTCCTCGTTCTTGTAGTAGCCGGTGAACATGTTGTCGCCGCTCAGCAGGATCTCGCCGTCGTCGGCGATCTTCACCTGGACTCCCTCGAGCGGCCTGCCCACCGAGCCGAATCGGTACGCGTCCAGCGAGTTGACCACGGCCCCGGTGGACGTCTCGGTCATTCCGTAGCCCTCCATCACGGGCACGCCGCAGGCGTAGAAGAACTCGAGGATCTCCGCCGCGATCGGCGCCGCGCCGCTGACGCACTGCCGGATTCGCCCGCCGAACAGGTTGCGGACGTTCTTGAACAGCGCCTCCTCGGCCTGGTCGAAGGCGGCCTGCAGCTCGGGCGAGACCTGCTCACCGCGCTCGCCCGCCTGGCGCACCGTCATCCCCACCTCGACCGCCTTGTGCAGCTGGTCGAGGTCCGGGGCGCTGCTCGTGGCCAGGGTGTAGATCTTCTCGAAGATCCGCGGCACCGACGGGAAGTAGGTCGGCTTGACCTCCATCAGGTTGGGCACGATCTTCTGCGGGTCCTTCTCCCAGTACGCCAGGGTGCTTCCCAGGTCCAGCGTGACGAACTGGATGAGCAGCGCGAACGAGTGGGCCAGGGGAAGGAACAGGTAGGCGACCTCGTCGTGCGTGAGCATGGCCTCGAGCACGATCATGTGGACGATGGCGGCGTAGTTGCCGTGGGTGAGGATGCACGCCTTGGGCGGCCCGGTGGTCCCGGACGTGTAGATGAAGACGCACGGGTCCTCGGGCTTGACGGCCTCGATGCGCTGGAGGTACTCCGACTCGTCGCGCCCGCGGCCCCGCTCGCGCAGCTCCTCCAGCGAGATGGCGGCGCCCATGTCCAGGCCGTCCTCGGGGGCCATGACGATCACGAGCTCCAGCGCCGGCAGGTTGGACTCGATCTGGCGGACCTTGGCCAGCTGCTCGCCGTCCTCGACGAACACAGCGCGGGACTCGGAGTGCTCGAGCACGTAGTGGCACTCCTCGGGCGAGTTGGTCTGGTAGATCGAGACCGACGTGGCGCCCGTGGTCAGGATGCCGTAGTTGGCGTAGGTCCACTCCGGGCGGGTGT
>JAXDIC010000028.1:0-2711 GCA_034664185.1 Thermoleophilaceae bacterium | reverse complement strand
CCGCGCCCGGCAGCACGAAGCGGCAGCCGTCGGGGCGGTCGTCCACCTCGGTCTTCCGTGCGGCGGCCGGGCCGCCCAGCGCGTGTCGCCGGCCATCCAGCGACAGGGCGCCGTTGGCGATCCAGGGCGTGGTCACGGGCCCGATCTTGATCCGCCCCAGCGCCACGTCCAGCCACGCGTCCCCCGCGCCCTCGAAGTCGATCCCGTGCATCCATATCCACCGCTCGGCGTGCTGGGCGCCCCAGTTGTGGCCGACCATTCCGCGCCACCGGTCAAGCTCCACGCGGCGGTCGCCCACCGTCGCCTCGCCGCTGAACAGAGCGGCCGGATGCGGGCTCAGCAGCTTGGTCTTCGGGATCGGAGCGCGGTACATCCACTCGCGCGGCAGGTGGCGCAGCGGAGGCTCGGGGCTCGCGTAGGTGAGGTTCCACGAGATGTCGCCCATCGAGCCGGTGACCTGCGACGACTCGAAGCGCGCGTCGCCGATGCGGATGTAGGCGCCGGGCTCCGCGCCGAGGTCGCCCGGCTCGAGCGTGACCTTGCGCGCGACCGGCGTCCCCGCCGACGCGTCGAAGAGCGTGAACCACAGCGATCCGCGGGGCAGCTTGCCCGGTCGCTTGAGCACGGTGTAGCGAATCCACACGCCCACCGGCTCGGACGGGTGGCAGGCCCGCAGGTAGAAGCTCTCGTAGTGCCCGCGCGCCTCGGGGACCTCCGGGAAGCGGGCCTGTGTGCGGAGCTCGGCCATCGCGTGGCCGGAGGCTACCCGAGCCCGGCTGATACAACTGCCCGGTGGCGGACGAGCCGGTCATGGTCATCACGGGCGCCAGCACCGGCATCGGCGCGGCAACCGCACGGCTGGCCGCGGACGCCGGCTTCCGGCTGGTGCTGGCCGCGCGCTCGGAGGACAAGCTGACGGCGCTGGCGGGCGAGCTCGGCGGCGACGAGCGCGCCCTCGCACGCCGCTGCGACGTGACCAGCTGGGACGACCAGGAGGCCCTGGCCGCGGCCGCGCTCGAGAGCTTCGGACGCGTGGACGCCGTCTTCGCCAACGCCGGGTTCGGCGCCAAGCGCGGCTTCCTCGAGGAGACGCCGGAGCAGTGGCACTCCATGGTCGACACCAACGTGCTGGGCGTGGCGTACACGATCCGCGCCTTCCTCCCCCACCTCAGGGAGCAGGGCTCCGGGCACTTCCTGCTGACCAGCTCGGTGGCCGGCCGGCGCGCGCTGCCGGGATCGCTCTACTCGGCCACCAAGTGGGCGGTGTGCGGCATGGGCGAGGCGCTGCGCCAGGAGCTGGCCGAGACCGCCATCAAGGTCACGCTGATCGAGCCGGGAATGGTCGCCACGCCGTTCTTCGACAACCCCGTCAGCGGCGTGCTCGAGGACGAGGACATCGCTCGCATCGTGATCTTCGCGCTCTCGCAGCCACCGCACGTGGACGTCAACGAGATCCTCGTGCGGCCGATCCACCAGCCGCTCTAGGCGCCGTCAGCCAGACGCGCCGGCCTGACCGGTGGCGTCCTTATCTTTGAGGCGTGCGCAACTGGGACCGCGTCTACGGCCACATCGACATGGACGCGTTCTACGTCAGCGTCGAGCTCCAGCGGCGCCCGGAGCTGCGTGGACTGCCCGTGGTGGTGGCTGGCAGCGGTCCCCGGGCGGTGGTCACCACCGCCAGCTACGAGGCCCGCAAGTTCGGCATCTTCTCGGCCACGCCTGCCGAGCGCGCGCGCCGGCTCTGCCCTCAGGCCGTCTTCGTCCCGCCGGACTTCGAGCACTACCGCGCGCGCTCGCGCGAGTTGATGGCCGTGCTGCACGAGCACGTCGACCGGGTGGAGGTCGTGGGGCTCGACGAGGCATACCTCGACCTGACCGGCCTCGAGCGTCCCAGGTCCGCGGCCCGGCGCCTGAAGGCCGCGGTGTACGTGCACACCGGCCTGACGTGCTCGATCGGCATCGGGCCCAACAAGCTCGTGGCCAAGGTGGCGTCCGACGCCGAGAAGCCCGACGGGTTCGTCGAGCTCTCGCGGGAGGAGGCATGCGAGCGGTTCGCGGGCGCCTCCCCCGGCCTGATCCCCGGCATCGGCCCGAAGACGGTGGATCGCCTGCGTGCGCAGGACATCGAGACGCTGGGTCAGCTCGGGGTCACCCCGCCCGACGCGCTCGCCGGATGGTTCGGCGAGCGGCTGGGCCCGCACCTGGCCGGGCTCGCCCGCTTCGAGGACGACCGCGTCGTCACGACGGTGCGCGTGGCCAAGTCCGAGTCCCGCGAGACCACGTTCGACCGCGACCTGCACGGCCTCGAGGCGCTCGAGCCGGTCCTGGAACGGCTGGCGGCGCAGCTGTGCGAGACCCTGGTCAGGCAGGAGCAGCGCGGGCGCACGATCGGCATCAAGGTGCGCCTGGACGACTTCTCCACCCACACGCGTGCGCGGACGCGCCAGCACGCCACCAATGACGTCGCCGCGGTAACCGACTGCGCGCGGCAGCTGCTGCGCGAGTTCGACCCGCCGCGCCCGGTGCGCCTCCTGGGCGTCCGGGTGGCGGGGCTGGACGAGGAGCCCGGCAGCCGCCGGCCGCCGCGCGTGGCGACGGCCGGACAGCTCGAGCTCTCCCTCTGAGCGATACCGCCGCGGGCTAGTGCCTGTGCGGCGCGGACCAGAGGGTGCCGGTCGAGCCGAAGTGCAGCCGGCTCTTGGTGGCACCCG
>JAXDIC010000393.1:0-4928 GCA_034664185.1 Thermoleophilaceae bacterium | reverse complement strand
TCAGTAGATGTCGCGCAGCGGGCCCGCGCACGAGGGGGACAGCTTGACGGCGATGGCCGCACGGCTGCCCTGCTCGCCAGGCCGCGGATTGGCCTTGCACCACGTCAGCGTCCGGCGGTCGAAGTGGATCGTGGCGACGAAGACGTAGCCGGTGACGAACGGGAAGCCGCGCACCGACCTGTTGGTGGCGCCCGTCACGACCGTGCATCGATAACGCGCCAGCACCGTCGCGAGCTTCGCCTCGCTGCCGATTTCGCTCCTCTCGCAGATCGTTCGGCCGACCGGCCCGTCCAGGCTTCCCCGCCGCGCGCGCAGGCGGGCGTCGGCGCCGATCGCCCGCTGCAGGTCGGCGACGAGCGCCGCGCGTGCCGCGGCCGGAGCGAGGCCGGGCGTGGGCGGCGCCCTGGTGGTTCGAGGGCGCTGGTCAACCGTGAGCCGGCGGCGCTCCGCTGCGTCGAGTGCCGCCTGGCGCCGGCGCTCCCTTCGCGCCCCCGCGTCCTTGGACGTGTCGATGGCGTTGCCGGCCAGGATCGCGACCGGGGTGAGGATGGCCGCCGCGATCAGCAGCCCGACGAGGATCCTGCGCTTGGGCACCGGCGGGACGGGGATGTCCTTCGGCGGTGTCCACACGCCGAGCCACGCGCCCACCTTCTCGAACCGCCCGAGGGCGGACCCGTCGCGGCCGCGGCGGGGGCGTGACGCTCTAGGGCGCGTCGTCTCCGGCTCGCTCGGCACGAGCCTCGGCCACCGTCTTGTCGCCTCGGCCGAAGGGTCCCTGCACCTTCCAGCGCGAGTCCTGCTTGGCGGGCCAGACGAGCCACAGCAGCACGCCGACCACGTTCAGGAGCAGGCCGGCCGCCAGACCCGGCTTCTCGCCGTAGCCCTTGCGGTTGGACAGCCAGGACGACGCGATGCCTGAGGCGAGCCAGGCATAGGTCAGGTAGAGCGCCTTGACGCCGATCATCGCGAGGACGGAGGTCATGTGCCCAGGTACGCCTTCTGGACCTCGGGGTTCTTCAGCAGGGCGTCGGAGCTGTCGCTGAGCGCCACCTCACCAGTCTCCAGCACGTACGCGCGCGACGAGACGTCGAGCGCGAACGTGGCGTGCTGCTCGACGAGCAGGATCGTGGTGCCCTGGCGGTTGATCGCGGCGATCGTCTCGTAGATGCGCTCGACCAGCACCGGGGCGAGGCCCATCGACGGCTCGTCGAGGAGGAGCAGCTTGGGGGCCGCCATCATCGCGCGACCGATGGCCAGCATCTGCTGCTCACCTCCCGACATCGTGCCCGCCTTCTGCGTCGCGCGCTCCTTGAGCCGCGGGAAGAGGTCGAATACGCGGTCGAGGTCCGTGGCGACCGCCTTCGAGTCGCGTCGGAGATAGGCCCCGAGATCGAGGTTCTCCCGGACGTTCATCCGCGGGAAGATCTTGCGCCCCTCCGGGGCCTGCGAGATGCCGAGCCGCACGATGTCCTGCGGCGCCGTCTCGCCGATCTCCTTGCCCTCGAACCGAATCGACCCCTCCCGCGGCGGGGTCAGGCCCGAGATCGAGCGGAGCGTGGTGGACTTGCCCGCGCCGTTCGAGCCGATCAGGGTCACGACCTCGCCCTCCTCGACCTCGAGCGAGACCCCCTTGAGGGCCTCGATGTTGCCGTAGAAGGTGTGCAGGTTCTGCACGTCGAGCATCGGCATGGGTCAGCTCACCCCTGCTTCCCCAGGTAGGCCTCGATCACGCGCGGGTCCTGACGCACCTCGGACGGCGGGCCCTCCGCGATCTTCTCGCCGTGGTCGAGCACCGTGATGCGCTCAGAGACCCCCATGACCACCTTCATGTCGTGCTCGATCAGGAGGATCGTCAGGCCGCGATCGTCGCGCAGCTGCTCCATGAAGCCGGTGAGCCGCGCCGACTCCTGCGGGTTCATCCCGGCCGTGGGCTCGTCGAGCAGGAGCAGCGTGGGCTCCGATGCCAGCGCCCGCGCGATCTCCAGCCGCCGCTGGTCGCCGTAGGCCAGGTTGATGGCGAGCTGGTCGAACACCTGCGGCTGGAGGCCGACGTACGCGAGCATCTCGCGCGCCTTCTCGCGCACCTCGCGCTCCTCGCGGCGCACGCGCGGCGTGCGCAGGATCGAGCCGAACAATCCGCCCTTCATGCGGGCGTGCCGGCCCACCATCACGTTCTCGAGCGCGGTCATGGTCGCGAACAGGCGGATGTTCTGGAACGTGCGCGCGATGCCGCGCGACACGATCACGTCCGGCCGCTTGCCGGTCACGTCCTTGCCCTCGAACCAGATCCGTCCCAGGGTCGGCTTGGCCAGCCCGGTGAGCATGTTGAAGAACGTCGTCTTGCCCGCCCCGTTGGGGCCGATGATCGAGACGATCGAGTGCCGCGGGATGGCGAAGTCGACGTGGTCGACCGCGATCAGCCCCCCGAACGCCTTGCGGATCCCGGTGGCCTCCAGGATCGGCTCGCCGGCCGCCCCGCCGCCGTTCGCCGCCGCCGGGGCCTGGGTCGGGGGAGCGTCCGTCACGCGCGCGCCTCGTAGAGCTGCTCGTCCCCGGCGCCGACACCCTCCGCCAGCTCCATCTTCCGCCTGCGCTCGGGCACCAGGCCCTGCGGTCGGAGCACCATGAGCAGGACCAGCAGGAAGCCGAAGATGCCGTAGCTGAGCTCGGTGAGGTCGAAGTTGAGGCCGATCTTGGACGGGACGCTGTTGAGCACGTCCGGGATCAGGCGGGTGTTGATGAACGAGAGCGCGACAGCGCCCAGCACCACGCCCCAGATGCTGCCGAGCCCGCCGAGGATGACCATGGCCAGAACGAAGATCGAGAACGCGAACTGGAACTGGTCCGCGTTGACCGTGTTCAGGTAGGAGCCCAGGAACGCGCCCGAGATGCCGCCGAATGCCGCGCCGGTGGCGTAGGCCATCAGCTTGGTCCTGACCAGCGGCACCCCCATGCTGACCGCGGCCACCTCGTCCTCGCGCAGGGCGATCCACGCCCGCCCGAGGCGCGAGTCGCGCAACATGATGTTGACCAGCAGCACGACGACCACCAGGCCCAGGGCGGTCCAGTACCACGGTTGCAGGTCGAGCGAGTTGAACTCCTTGATGAACGGGAGCTGGATCTTGTCGACCGGCGAGATCCCCTGCGAGCCGTTGGTCAGCTGGTACTTGCCGATGTGGATCTCGTCGCCGTTGGTGACAACCCGACCGATGATCTCCCCGAAGGCCAGCGTCACGATCGCGATGTAGTCGCCGCGCAGCCGCAGGGTGGGCAGCCCGATGATCGCCCCGGCCGCCGCGGCGATCATGACCGCCGCCAGCAGGATCAGCAGGAAGTTGAGGTGGATGCCCGGGATCTGCGCCGCCGGGCCGCTGACCCCGATGTGGACTCCCTTCCCCCCGTTGATGGCGTAGGCGAAGCTCGATCCGAGCCAGCCCATGGTGTAGGCGCCGATCGCGAAGAAGGCGACGTAGCCGAGGTCGAGGAGTCCAGCGAACCCGACGACGATGTTGAGGCCCAGCGCCATGACCACGTAGGCGAGCGCCGTGGTGGCGTCGTCCACGAAGCTCGAGCTGGTGAAGAACGGGACGAGGACCGCGCCCCCGATCAGCGCCACGCCCAGCACGCGATCCCGCCACGGCGGCTGGAGGAGCCGCGACAGGCCCGGGGCTGGAGCGGACGCGCTCATCCGGCCTCCCTCGTCTCCTCCCCGAGCAGGCCGCGCGGCTTGAAGACCATGATCAGGACGAGGTACGCGAAGACGATCGCCTCGGTCCACTTGCTGCCGATGCGGTTGTCGGAGATCTGCTGGATGCAGCCGATGATGACGCCGCCGAGCACCGCGCCGCGGATGTTGCCGATGCCACCCATTACGGCCGCGGTGAAGGAGATCAGGCCGGCGCGGAAGCCCTGGAAGTACCAGACGTTGGTCTGGTAGAGCGCGTAGATGAGCCCGGCGGCCCCGCCCAGGAAGCCGCCGATCAGGAACGTCAGCGAGATGGTGGTGTCCACGTTGATCCCCATCAGCCGCGCCGCCTCCGGATCCTGGGCGGTGGCGCGCATGGCCTTGCCCATCCGGCTCCGGGACACGAACGCGCCGAGCGCGAGCAGCAGTGGGATCGTCGTGGCGACCGAGAGCACGTCGCCGTTCTGGATCACCACGCCGCTGATCCTGAACAGCTCCTGCTGCGAGTGGATGATGTCAGGAACGGGGACGTACTGGCCCCCGAGCCACAGGATGCCGACGTTCTCGAGTATGAACGAGAAGCCGACGGCCGTTATCAGCGGCGCCAATTTGGGCGCGTTTCGAAGCGGCCGGTAGCCCACGCGTTCGATCATCACGTTGAGCGTTCCGCACGCCACGCCCGCGACGATCAACGTGACCGCAAGGCCCCCGACCAGCCCCAGCACTCCCGTGGTGAGCGTGAGCCCGAGGGTGCCGAACAGCCCCAGCGAGACGAACGAGCCGATCATGAACACGTCGCCGTGCGCGAAGTTGATCAGCTCGATGATCCCGTAGACCAGCGTGTAGCCGAGCGCGACCAGCGCCCAGATCGCGCCGTTGGAGACCCCGTCCTTGAGGTTGGTGGCCAGCCGCGTGAGGTTGCCGTCGTGATCCAGGTCCTGGATGCCGTACACGACCGGCAGGATCAGGAGAACCGCGATCAACCCGTAGCGGGACAGGAAGATTCGTGCCAGGCCCAACACCCTCTGGAGCAGAGGGATGCCGGCCTCTGTGGGAGCTGAGGCAGCCTCCATTCGCGCAGCTTAAGTTGAAACGCGGAGCCCGGGAGCCGCAGCCCCCGGGCTCGTGCGTTCAGCTTGCGGCTACTAGCCCCCGGACCCTCCCAGCGGCTTGCCGTAGGCGTCCTTCAGGACCTTCACCGACTGGAGGTTGGTCAGGTTGCCGTTCCTGACCGTGTAACGAC
>JAXDIC010000381.1:0-2511 GCA_034664185.1 Thermoleophilaceae bacterium | reverse complement strand
CGGAGGAGATCGTGACCGTCGCGGAACGCGTCGGCCTGCACCTCCACCCGGTCGCCAACGCAGCGCTTGGCCGGGAACCGGCCATCGTCGACGGCGGGGGCCGGATACTGGACCTCAATGCGCGGAGGTGGCTGACCGGCCGTCCGAGCGGGAGGTTCGGCGACGGCCTGGGTCTGGGGGCTGGGCGAATTCACCTAACCCGAAAGTATCCGCCTCGCCGGGTTGGGTAAACACCGGGGTGTGATTGCGCCCCCCCGCTCGAGCGGGATCCTGATGCATCTGACGTCCCTGCCGGGCGGCCGGCTGGGCGATGAGGCCTATCGGTTCGCCGACTGGCTGGCCGAGGCGGGCCAGTCCTGGTGGCAACTCCTGCCCCTCGGTCCCCCCGACCGCTACCGCTCGCCCTACAAGGCCAGGTCCGCCTTCGCCTCCTGGCCGGGGCTGCTCGCCGACCCGCGGGCCGCCGTGGCGAAAGAGGCGGAGTTGGCGTTTCGGCATCGTGAGGCTTACTGGATCGGTGACTGGGAGCGGTTCGGGGGCCGCGGCGCGGTCGCCGACCAGGTGCGCTTCGACGAGGAGTGGCGCCGGCTGCGGGAATACTGCGCCGAGCGGAAGATCGGCCTGCTCGGCGACATCGCGATCTACGTCGCCCCCGGCAGCGCCGATCATCGCGCGCATCCGGAGCTGTTCCAGCGCGGCCTGGTGGCCGGCGCGCCTCCGGACGCGTTTGCGCGGTCGGGTCAGCTGTGGGGCAACCCGCTGTACGACTGGCCGGCGCTGCGCCGGCGGGGTTACCGCTGGTGGGTCGAACGGATGCGGCGCACGCTCGAGCAGTTCGACGTGGCGCGGATCGACCACTTCCGGGGATTCGTGGCCTACTGGGCGGTGCCCGCGAGCGCGCGGACGGCGACCGACGGCCGCTGGAAGCGGGGCCCTGGCCGGGCGCTGTTTCACCGGCTTGAGCAGGAGTTCGGGCTGCCCTTCGTGGCCGAGGACCTTGGCGTGATCACGCCGCCGGTCGAGCGGCTCCGCGACGAGCTCGGGATGCCTGGCATGCTCGTCCTCCAGTTCGGCTTCGATCCCGACGATCTGGGCAGCCCGCACCGCTTCGAGAACCACGCCGAGAACCGCTTCGTCTACACGGGCACACACGACCACGACACCGCCCGCGGGTGGTACGAGGCGCTCGATGCCTCCGCGCGCCGGGTGGTGGATCAATCGCTGGCCGCACATGGAGTGCGCGAGCGGGAGCCGTGGTGGGGTCTGATACGTCTGACCCTCGCCTCGCCGGCGCGAGTCGCTGTGATGCAGGCCCAGGACGTGCTCGGGCTAGGCAGCGAGGCCAGGATGAACGATCCCGGGCGCCCGAGCGGCAACTGGCGCTGGCAGGTGGCGCCCGGGGCGCTCACTCCGGAGCTGGCGCGCCGCCTGCGCGAGGCGACCGAGGCCACCGGGAGGCTGCCAGCGTGAGGGCGGCCGCACGAGCGGAGACCTTCGCGTGACGATACGTGTACGTGGCGTCGCCACGCAGTCGCTGCCAGCGCGTGGTCTCGTATTCGAACAGCGCCCGGGGACGGATGCGCGCCGGGAGGCCATCGCCGGCGAGCAGCTCGAGCGCTCGTTCGGCGATCGCGATCTGACCGAAGGCCGTGGGGTGCACGTGGTCGGTCATCACGTGGTTGCGAGCCCGGAAATCGCGCAGGTCGAGCAGCAGCGCCCCGCGCTCGACGGTGGCGCGCTCGACGATCGAGTTCAGCGCCAGGACCTTGGCGCCTGCCCGGGGACGGCCGAGATCGAGCGGCGCGGTCACGGTGAGCACGCGGTCGCTGCAACGCGTCAGATACTCCAGCGCGCTGCGGAAGTTCGCCTCGAAGCTGTGCGGCGTCCAGTCGTCGGCTCGCACGTCGTTGACCCCGATGTACAGACAGCCAACGTCAAACCGGGCGTCCGGCGTGGCTGTGCGCTCCTCAAACGCCGGAATCTGGCGCTCGACGACCTCGTCCGCACGCGCCCCGTCCTCGGCGTAGCCGGTGAACGGCAGTCCGAGCGCCCTCGCCACCCAAAGCGCCCACGACTGCAACGCCACACCCCATTGCAGCTCGCCGCCGCCGTTGGTGATCGAGTCGCCGAAGGCGAGCACGCCGAGGTGACATGCTGGTTGCCGGGTGCCGTCGCTGGAGCTCAGAGGGCGCGAGCGTAGCGGCTCTTCGATAATCCCTGCCGTGGACTCCGACAGCTTCATTCCCAACGACGGCGCCGGCGACCTCGCCGCCGCGGCGGCCGAGCTGGCCGCGCGCATTCCCGCGCCGCTCGCCCCGCTGGCCCAGCTCGCCTACAACTACCGCTGGTCGTGGACGCCCGGGGGGCCGGAGCTGTTCCGGGCCGTCGACGCCGAGCGCTTCGACGCCTGCTGCCAGAACCCGGTTCGCCTGTTGCAGGAAGCCTCCGTGCAGTCGCTGGCCGCGGCCGCGGCGAACGGCGTACTGCTCGAGCACGCGGCCGCGATACTGT
>JAXDIC010000337.1:0-4869 GCA_034664185.1 Thermoleophilaceae bacterium | reverse complement strand
CCCGTGTAGAACGGATGGCAGTTGGAGCAGATCTCGACGTGCAGCTCGGGCTTGGTGGAGCGAGTCGTGAACTCGTTGCCGCAGGTGCAGCGGACGTGCGCCTCGACGTACTCGGGATGGATCTCGGTCTTCATCTCACTCAAGTCTAGAGCCCGGCGTCCACGCCGTCAGGGCCGCGGACGCCCGCGCAGGCGAGCCCGGACCCGCTGCCACCAGGCGGCCAGCCGGCCGCGGCGAGGCCGCCCCTGGGGCTCGGAGACGCGAACGAGGGCCACCCACTCGTCCAGCGGCAGCGTGCCCTCGATCAGGCGCGCCAGCGCCGAGGTGATCGGCGCCGCGATCCCCGCGCGCTCGATCGCCCGCGCGAGGAGGGGGACGGTGTCCAGCGCCTCCACCGCCTGTCCCAGCCGCTCCGGGATCTCGGACGCCGGCACGCCCTGCGCCAGCAGCTCGCCCGCACTCCGGTTGCGCGACGTCGGCGCCAACGCGGTGGCCACCAGGTCCCCCGTGCCCGCACGCCCGAGGAAGGTGCGCGCCCGCCCGCCGCTCAGCTCCGCCAGGGCCAGCACCTCGCCGAAGATGTCCGCCGCCGCCATGCCCGCGGCGTTCAGGCCCTGCGACTCGGTCGCGCCGGCCGCGAGGGCCGCTGCGTTCTTCGCGCAGCCGGCCAGCTCCACCCCCACCGGGTCGGTCGACGCCTCGCACACAACGCGTCCGGCCCTGAAGACCTGGGCCACGCGCTCGGCCAGCTCGGGCGAGTGCGACGCGCAGATCAGCCCGGCCCCACCCTCCACCATCTCACGCGCGTGAGCGGGTCCGCCGACGCATGCCACGCTCTCGGGACCGAACGCGCGCTCCAGCGCCAGCGTGGGCGGCGTTCCATCCGGGGGCACCAGCGCCTTGGTCAGGGACACGACGCCCGCGTGCCGCGCGACCCCCTGGCGCATCAGCTCCGCGATCGCCGAGTCGATCCCGCCCGACGGCACCGCCACGAACACCAGGTCCGCGCGGTGGAACTGGTCCTCGCGTCCGCCCAGCGCGCGGATCTTCAGGCGCTCCGGTAGCCGGACGCCCGGCAGGTAGCGCGCGTTCTCCCGCGCCGCGTTCATCTGCTCGGCCTGCTCCGCAGTGCGACATAAGAGCGTGGTGCGCACCCCGGCGCGCTCCAAGAGCAGCGCGACCGCCGTGCCGAACGATCCCGCCCCGACTACCGAGGCGCGGCGTGCTTGTCCCAACCGCCTGGCGATGGCGGCAGGCTATCCGGGACCGCTAGGTGATCTGGTAGTTGGGCCCATCTCCGCCTTCAGGTGGAGTCAGGCGTCCGCCCTTGGCCGTGATGGCGCCGCACTGCACGCAGTTCGACGGCGTGATCTGGAGGTCCACCTCGCGACCGGCCAGCGAGTCGCGCCCGTTCTCCTTCAGCTCGTCGAGCACCTCGTCGGGCAGCTCGTAGACGGCCGCCGGGCACATGTTGCGCCACATCAGCGCCAGCTCGATGGGCACGTGCTTCTGGATGCGGATGTGGTTGGGCGCGTCGTCGCGCGTGGCGTTGCCGGTGGCGAAGACGCTGGAGAGCTTGTCGAAGGTGTACTTGCCGTCGGGCTTCGGGTACGACTTGTCGCGCTTGCCGATGAACACGTCCACGGCCGCGTCGTCGTGGGTGTGGATCTGGACGCCCGGGGGGAACTTGCCGCCGGACACCTCCATCGCGTTGGCCAGCGCGCCACCCACGAGGAATCCCTTGGAGAACACCTGGCGCATGTTGCGCGAGCGGTGCATGTCGCTGACGATCACGCTGTCCTCGACCTTGTCCTGGTAGTTGGAGAGGTCGCTGGTGTCACCCGACTTGAGCCGCTCGAAGATGGCCTCGGCGGCGAACATGCCGGCGTGCATGGCCAGGTGGATGCCCTTCAGCTTGGGGATGTTGACCATGCTGGCGCCGTCGCCGGCGATGCACATGCCGGGCGCCCAGATCTGCCGCGGCATGGCGAAGTAGCCGCCCGACGGGATGGTCTTGGCGCCCCAGGCCACGCGCTTGCCGCCCTCGAGGACCTTGCGGATCATGGGGTGGGTCTTGAACTCCTGGAGCACGTCGTGGACCGAGAAGGTGGCGTCGCGGTAGTCCAGTCCGGCGACGAACCCGATCGACACCCTGTCCTCTCCCATCGGGTAGACGAAGCTGCCGCCGAACTCGCGGTACTTGGCGGCGAAGCGCAGCGGCCAACCCATCGTGTGGATCACGCGGTCCAGCGGCTTCTGGACCTCCCAGACCTCCTTCACGCCCAGCTCCCACTGCGGCGGGTCCTCGCTGGCCAAGTCGAAGTAGCCGATGGCCGCGCCGGTGAGGTGGCCCTGGGTGCCCTCGCACAGCACCGTGGCCCGGCCGATCAGGTCCGAGCCCGGCTCGAAGTTGGACAGCGGCTCGCCGTCGCGCCCGCGACCCTTGTCGCCGGTGCGCACGCCGCGCACCTCGCCGTCCTCGACCAGCAGCTTGTAGGCGGCCGTCTCGGGCAGGACGTACACGCCCGCCTCCTCGGCCTTCTCCCCCAGCCAGCGCCCGAGCTGGGCCACCGAGGTGACGTGGTTGCCGTGGTTGCGGAACGGGGGCGGCGTGGGCTTGAGCGGCACCGCCGCGTGCTTGGTCATGAAGTAGACCGTGTCCTTGTCCACGGTCCCGTACGTCGGCCAGTCCGACTCGTCGACGTCGGGGAACAGCTTGTGCATGGCCGACGGCTCCATCATCGCGCCCGACAGGAGGTGCGACCCGGTGGTCTTGCCCTTCTCGACCAGCGCCACCGGCACCTCGCCCAGGCTCTCCGCCAGGGCGGGCTCCTCCTCGAGGAGCTGTGTCAGCCGGATGGCGCAGGCCAGGCCGCCGGGGCCGCCCCCGACGATCACGACGCCCACCTCGATCCGCTCGTCCTCGGGATCGCTCGGCGCCGCGATGAACTCCTCGCGGGGGTTGACCTTGGGCGCGTAGTCCAGCGGCGCTACCGACACGGGTGCCCTAGCCGCCCTTCTTCGCCGTAACGGCCGCCGTGAGCTTCGGGAGGATCTTGTTCAGGTCCCCCACGATGCCGAGGTCCGAGAACTCGAAGATCGGCGCGTTCTGGTCCTTGTTGATCGCGACGATGTTCTCCGAGCTCTGCATGCCGACCTTGTGCTGGATCGCGCCCGAGATCCCGGCCGCGAGGTACAGCTTGGGGGCGACGGTCTTGCCGGTCTGCCCGATCTGCGCGGCGTACGGGTACCAGCCCGCGTCGACCACCGCGCGGGTGGCGGCCACGGCGCCGCCGAACGCCTCGGCCAGCGCCTCGCACAGCTCGAACCCCTCGGCCTTGCCCAGCCCGCGGCCGCCGGCCACGAGGATGTCGGCGTCCTCGATGTTCACGTCGGCTCCGCGCTGCTCGCCGCGCTGGACCATCGTGGCCTTGGTCGACCACTCGGACAGCTGGACGTCCACGTCCTCGACGGTGGCCGTGTCGCTGCCGGCCTCCGCCATCTCGAACGCGTTGAGGCGGCCGATGATGATGCCCGGCTTGCCGACGTACTCGACCTCGGCGATCGCGGAGTCCTGGAGGATCGGGCGCACGGCGACGAGCTTGCCGTCCTGCACCTTGACCTCGGTGACCTCCATCGTCACGCCGGCGTTCAGGCGGGCGGTGAGACCGGCGCCGATCTCGAAGCCCAGCAGGCCTCCGCCGAAGAGCGCGTAGTCGTAGTCGTTGTCCTGGATGACCTTGGCCATCGCGTCGACGATCGGCTGCGCCAGGCCCTCCGGCGCCTTCGCCCGGAAGACCTTGGACGCGCCGTAGTTGCCCAGAGTCGCGCACAGGTCGTCGGTCAGGTCGTCGCCTCCGACGACCACGACCGCGGACTCGCTGCCCAGCTCCTTGGCCAGCCTGGCGCCCTCGGAGACCGCGCCCAGCGAGTTCTTGTTGAACTGGCCGTCGTAGTGGAGTGCGTAGGTGAGGATCCCGCTCATGCCGTGATGTTCCTTTCCGGTCCCGCGTGCCCGAGGGGGCGCGGAACAGCAAGCTGGTCAAGGACGCAGGGCGACGCCTTTGGTGGCGCCAAAGGCGAGCCCGAGGACGCAGATCCAGCGCAGCTGGTCCGCGTCATCGTCGGGTGCGTGGGGTCGGGAAGGGGCATCACGCCAACAACTTCCTTTCGTCGAGCCAGGCGATGATCTTCTCGACGGTCTCGTCGGTGTCCTCGTCCTCGATGATCTGGCCTGCCTGCTTCTCGGGCGGTGGATTGATGGCCAGCACGGAGGTGCGCTTGCCCTCGCTGCCCACCTTGCCGGCCTCGATCTCGGCGTCGCCTATGGCCTTGGTGTCGAGCGGCTTCTTCTTCGCCCCCATGATCGCCTTGAGCGACGGGTAGCGCGGCTCGTTGATCGCGTCTCCGACCGAGATGACGGCCGGAAGCTCCACCTCGACGGTGTCGTAGCCGTACTCGGCCTGGCGCTCGCAGCGCAGCTTGCCGTCCTCGACGTCCATCTTGATCACCTGGGTGAGGGACGGCATCTCCAGGTGGTCGGCCACCACGGCGCCGATCGTGTAGCACTCGCCGTCGTCCGACTGCTGGCCCAGGAGCACCAGGTCGGGCTGCTCCTGCTTGAGCACCTGCCCGAGCGCGTAGCCGGTGGCGCAGACATCGGAGTCGGCCAGCGCCTCGTCGGTCAGGTGCACGGAGCGATCGGCTCCCAGCGAGACGGCCTTGTGGAGGGCGCGCACGGCGCTCTCCGGGCCCATGGTCACCGCCACGACCTCGTCCACGTCGACCGCGCCGCCTTCCTTCACCTGCATGGCGGCCTCGATCGCGTGCGTGTCGAACGGGTTCAGGTTCTTCTCTCCGGACCGGTCG
>JAXDIC010000325.1:0-5610 GCA_034664185.1 Thermoleophilaceae bacterium | reverse complement strand
GCGGTCGGATCGCCGACCTCGCGCGTCTGCTCACGCTGCGCGGCTGGGTCATGTGCGAGCGCGGTGACCTGCGTGCCTCGGAGACCGATCTGCGCGAGGCCTTCGACCTCGGGCTGGCGCTCTTCCCGGGACCCCCGGCCGCTCATCTCGCCGTGACGCTCGCGCTGTCGGGTCGAGTGGACGAGGCGCAGGCGGTCCTTACAGACGCCGCCCTCGAGCAGCCCGCGCTGCCCGAGAACATGCTCTTCAACGTCGTGCTCTACGCGCGCGGCGTGGTCCGGGCAGCGGCGGGCCGGCGCGACGAGGCGATCGACGACCTGCTGGAGCTCGGCAGCCGCCACGGGCGTTGGGAGCTGAGCCGGCCCGTTCCTCCCTGGCGGTCGGCGGCGGCCGAGCTGCTCGCGGCGGCGGGTGAAACGACCGATGCCGGCCGGCTCGCCCGAGAGGAGCTCGAGCTGGCGCAGCGATGGGGCACGGCTCGGGCACGTGGCATCGCGCTTCGCACGCTCGCTTTCCTCGAGGCCGGATCGGATGCGATCGACCTTCTCGAATCCTCGGTGGCCGAGCTCGAGCGGTCGCAGGGCCGCCTCGAGCTGGCCCGCTCGCTCGTCGAGCTGGGCGCCGCCCTGCGCCGCTCGCGGCGGCGCGTGGATGCCCGCGACCCCTTGCGCCGCGGAATGGACCTCGCTCACGCCGGCGGCGCGTCGCCTCTTGCCGAACGGGCGCGGATCGAGCTGGCGGCCACGGGCGCGCGGCCGCGGCGGCTCGCCCTCACCGGTCTCGACGCTCTCACCCCCAGCGAGCGCAGGGTGGCCGAGCTTGTCGCCACGGGCATGACGAACAGGGAGACGGCACAGGCTCTCTTCGTCACGCTCCCGACGGTCGAGACCCACCTACGCCACGTCTTTCAGAAACTCGACCTGAGCTCGCGGACCGAGCTGGCCGAGGCGCTCGAGGATCCGCGGAGCCCAGCATGACCGGACGAGAGGCGGCCACGCCCCAGCCGGCTCGTTGCGTTCGAGCTCCTGGTCGGCGCGCTCACGGCGGTGTGGTCGTCGCGCCGCCGCCGCCGCTTAACCGGCCCTTCAGACGCCCGCGCCAAGGTCGCCCTGGATGGCCGACGAAGACCACGCCCAGCGGCTGGACCGCCACAACGCGCGTCGCGAGGAGCTTCGCGGCCGTCGCCGCCGCCTGGGCGCGGCCGCGGCGGCAGCGGCGGCACTGGTCGTGGTCGCGATCGCCGCCGGGACGTTCGACGGGCACACGAAGCGCAGCCGCGACCAGGAGCGGGCGGCGTTGGCTCGCGCCCAGCAGCTGGCCGCCAGGAAGATCCGCCCGTTCAGCGGACGGCTGCTGATCGCGGACCGCGGGAACGACCGGCTGCTGCTGGTGGACGCCGCCAAGCGGGCGCTGTGGAGGTATCCGGGGCCGGGTCGTCCGCCGCCGCGCGGCGGCTTCTACTTCCCCGACGACGCGTTCTTCGTGAATCGCGGCACGGCGATCGTCTCGAACGAGGAGGAGAACCACACGATCGTCCGGATCGGGTTCCCGAGCGGCCGGATCCAGTTCTCCTACGGGCATCCGCGACGGCCGGGGTCGAAGCCCGGCTACCTCAACCAGCCCGACGACTCGTATCAGCTGAAGGACGGCCGGATCGTCGTCGCCGACGCCAAGAACTGCCGCATCCTCATCATCGCCGCGGGTGGCCGGCGGACCAGCCAGATCGGCCGCACGGGCAGGTGCGTCCACAACCCGCCGCGCACCCTCGGCTACCCGAACGGCGACACGCCGCTGCCGAACGGCAACCTGCTGGTGTCGGAGATCAACGGCTCGTGGATCGACGAGTTGACATTGAGCGGCCAGCGGGTGTGGAGCGTGCACCTGCCGCTCGCCTACCCGTCCGATCCCCAGCAGCTGGGGCCCGACCTGTACCTGGCGGTCGACTACCACCGCCCGGGAGGCATCTACGAGTTCACGCGCGAGGGCAGGATCGTCTGGCGCTACCGACCCACCAGGGGACACGGGATGCTCGACCACCCGAGCCTCGCCGAGCGGTTGCCCAACGGCCTCATCTGCGTAAACGACGACTACCGCCATCGCGTCGTGATCATCGACCCCGCGACCAAGCGGATCGTCTGGCAGTACGGCCGTGACGATCGCCGCGGCACAGGGCCCGACAGGCTGAGCACGCCCGACGGGTTCGATCTGCTCGACCCGACGGGCGCCACGCCCACCCACCCGCAGACCGGCTGATCCGAGAGGCCGAGCCCCGCCCGGCAGCCCGGTCAGCCGGCCGCCATGTCAATGAACGGCCGGACGCGCATCGGCAGCAGCCGCGCCCGCGCGGCCCCCGGCCGGTAGGCCGCCAGCCGACCGCCGCCGGCGTTGAAGAAGAGCCATCCGCTGGATGACCACGTCATCAGTGGGTAGTCAGCCGCCAGCGCGGGTCCGGGCACGAGCCTGGCGGCGTGTGTCGCCACGTCGACCACCGCGACGCGCGGGCTGCCGCTCGTCGTTCGGGCCGGCAGCGCCAGCAGCCCTCCGTCGCGCGAGAACCCGCCGTCATACGACTCGCTGAAACGGAAGCCCTTGGGGCGTATCGCCGCGTGCGACCCGGTGCGGGTGTCCGTCAGGTGCAGCGTGGGGCAACGGTCGGCGCATGAGGCGACGAGCGAACCGCGGCTGGCTACCGGAAAGACGCCTGGGAGCCGCCGGACGACCCTGCCCGTCGCGGGATCCCAGACCTGGAGGGCGTCGGCCTGAATCAGGAGACCACGATCGACCGCGCCCGAGATGGGCCACTTCGGCGGCCGCGCGCTGTGCGACACGGTGACCCTGCCGTCGACGGTCACCTCGCGCACCGAGCCGATAACCGTGGTGCCCGGACGGCGGGGGTCGAGCACGGCCAGCCACACTCGCCCCGGCGTGGCGGACGGCACGAAGTACCAGGACTCGCCGAGCGACTTCCCCGGCTCGTGGGCGCCGGCGTCGAGGGCGTAGGTCCGGTCGTGCCCGTAGACGGCGAGCCTGCCTCCCGTCGCGGCGATCATGAATTGGGGGTCGCCGGCCTTCAGCTCGTGGACCTGCCGCCGCTCCACGCGGCCCTGGGCGACGTGGACGACCGCCAGCGATCCGGGCCGTACCCCGGCGAGGTAGAGCGTCCCGCTCGGCCGAGCGGCCGGACCGTGTGAGGTGCCGTTGCAGCCGGCGAGGAACAGAATTCCGAGGAGAGCGCAGGCTCTCAGCGAGGAGCTCACCTGACATCCATGGTAACTCCCGCGGCAGGGAGGACCCGGGCCAGTGGGTATGGTCCACACCCATTCTGGGTACATGCCCTTCCGAGAATGCCCGACACGATCCAGCGCAGACTTGCCGTCGGGCCGGGCGCGCCAAGCGAGGCGCGCAAGCTGGTGTCCGGCATCCCGCTGGGCGACCAAGCGCGTGCCAACCTGGAGCTGATCGTGTCGGAGTTGGTGACCAACACCGTTCGCCACGGCTCCGAGCCTGTGGGCGGTGAGCTGTCGGTGGCCCTGCGCCGCGATGGCGAGCGGGTGAGCGGCGAGGTGTGCGGCCGCGGTCCCGCCTTCACCTGGGCCGCGCACGATCCCGATCTCGAGGAGCCGGGGGGACTCGGCCTGATGATCGTCGACCGCATCTCGGACCGCTGGGGAATCAGGCGCAACACCAAGGTGTGCGTCTGGTTCGAATGCGAGGACTGCGCGCCCGACTGAAGGCGCTCTACTGGATGACCTAGCTAGTCGCGCCGGCTGAACGAGGCCCGGCGCCGGCCCAGGCGCAGGTGCCGCGAGCCGCCATTGCCCACCCGGTCCAGCGCCTCGAACTCCTCGAGCGCATGACCCGCGCCTACGGCGACACAGGTGAGCGGCGACTCCGCAAGCTGAACCGGCAGCTGCGTCTCGTCGCGGAGCAGCGCGTCGAAGCCGCGCAGGAGCGCCCCGCCACCGGCCATCACGATGCCGCGCTCCGCGAGGTCCGCGGCCAGCTCTGGCGGGGTGCGCTCGAGCGTCTCCTTGACGGCGTCCACGATCGCGCGCAGCGGCTCGGCGTACGCCTGGCGCAGCTCCGCGCTGGACAGCGTGACGAGCTTGGGAAGGCCGGTCACCAGGTCGCGCCCGCGCACGTCGGCCTCGAGCTCGGGGTCGAGCTCCACGGCCGAGCCGACGTCCAGCTTCAGCCCCTCGGCGGCCTGCTCGCCGATCGCCATCGTGTGCGCGCGCTTCATGTGGCCGGCGATCGCCTCGTCGAAGTCGTAGCCGCCGATGCGCAGCGACTGCGACACGACGATGCCGCCGAGCGCGATGACCGCCACCTCGCTGGTGCCGCCGCCCACGTCCACGACCATGCTGCCCGTCGGCTCCGCGATCGGCAGGTTGGCGCCGATGGCGGCCGCCATCGGCTCCTCGATCAGGTGCACCTTCCGCGCTCCCGCGGATAGGCAGGCCTCCTCCACGGCGCGCTTCTCGACGTCGGTCACCCCGGACGGCGCGCACATCACCACGCGCGAGCGCACCAGGCGCCGGCTCTGCACGCCGCGAATGAAGTGGCGAAGCATCCGCTCGGTCACCTCGAAGTCGGCGATCACCCCATGCCGGAGCGGCCGGATGGCCGAGATGTTGGCGGGAGTGCGGCCGATCATGCGGCGGGCCTCGTCGCCCACGGCCAGCACCTCGCCGTTGTCCGAATCGATGGCCACCACGGACGGCTCGGAGAGCACTATGCCGCGGCCACGCTCGTAAACCAGGGTGTTTGCTGTGCCGAGGTCGATCGCGATATCGCGGCCGCCCCCGCCATTGGAGAGCAGGGCCATCGAGGTGAGGATAGGGGCGAACCCTGCGCGGCCGACCGAATTCGCGGCAGGAGGGCCCTCCAGGCGCTAGGCTGGGTGGTAGCAACCGCCGGCGGGCTTCCTCGTTTCCCTTCGTCCCTCGCGTGGCCTGCTTTAAAGGGAAATGAGACGGGAGGGCTCGATGAGAGCCCCGGAAGAGACTTTCACAGGCGAGACCGCGGCGAAGATCTCGAACGCCGTGGTGAAGGTCCTGCACGAGTACACCGGCAGGGGCCCGACCAAGGCGAAGACGTACATCGGCGACGAGCTGGTCAGCGTCGTGCTGGCGGATACCCTGACCCGAGGCGAGCGCACCCTGGTCGCCGGCGGTAGCTCGGAGACCGTGCTCGACGTGCGAAAGGACTACCAGCGCATGATGCGGACGGCCCTCGTCGGGGCGGTCGAGGGGATCACCGGCCGCAACGTGATCGCGTTCATGAGCGACAACCACATCGACCCGGACTATGCCGTCGAGACGTTCGTGCTCGAGGCCGTGAGGACGGAAGACGAGCCCGCCGCCTACGCCGCTTAGCGCGGCGTCTGCTTAAAAATCTCGCGCAAAATCCGCAAACCGTTTGCACAGCTCCGCGGAGTCTGTGATAGTGCGCCGTTCACTACGGGACTTCGTCTGTCCGCTGGGCTGAGCGAGAGGACCGGATTGGAGCGTGGACATGCCACGCCAGGATCGTGCGCTGTTCAACGCCTGCCGAGCCGAGGCCGAGGCGATGGTGGTGGAAGGGGAGCCACTCGAGGCCGTCGAGCTC
>JAXDIC010000271.1:0-4307 GCA_034664185.1 Thermoleophilaceae bacterium | reverse complement strand
TCTGGCTTCGGGAGAGCGGCGGGCAGGACCCGGTGCACGTCGCGTTCGCGACCGATCGCCCCACCGTGGACGCGTTCCACCAGGCCGCGCTGGCCGCCGGAGGACGCGACAACGGCGGGCCCGGCGTGCGCGAGATCTACCACCCGCACTACTACGGCGCGTTCGTGCTGGACCCCGACGGCCACAACGTCGAAGCCGTCTCCCACAAGCCAGCCGGCGCCTAGGCCTTCGACCCCGTCGGGCGCGTCAGCCGCGCCAGCCGGCGCCCGTTCTCCGAGTCCTCGATGAGCGTGGCCAGCCGCCGCTCCCTGGTCTCCTCCCGCTTGGCGCTGATCACCCACCACGTGGCGGTGCGCCGGTACCACGGCGGCTGGGCCTGGAAGAAGTCCCACGCCTTGGCGTTCGCGCGCAACCGCTTCTCCTGCGCCGCGTCCAGCTTCGCCGTCTTGCGCTGCTCGTAAGCGTAGATGCCCGACCGCTCCGCGCTGCGCGCCTCGAAAGCCGCGAGTCCGGCCGGGCGCATGAGGCCGCGCTCGGTGAGCTCCGCCACGCGCGCGATGTTCACCGCGCTCCAGGTGCTCTTCTTCTTGCGCGGCGTGAAGCGGATCGTGTAGCTCTCGTCGTCGATGCTCCTTCGAACGCCGTCGATCCAGCCGAAGCACAGTGCCTGGTCCACCGACTCGGGCCAGGTGATGCTGGGCCGGCCCGACCCCTTCTTGTGGAATCCGACCAGCAGCTCGGAGGCCTCGGCGTGGTGCTCCTCGAGCCAGGCGCGGAACTCGTCCGGCTCCTTGAAGAACGTCGGCTTCATCCCGCCGGAGAGCCTACGAGAGGCCCCCCGGCGGGATACGTGAGCCGCCTACGGGACGGTCGGGACCTGCCCGGCCGCCTCCTGGGCCTCGCGCTGCTTGCTCTCTCCGGCCTCGTGGGCCTTCGTCTCGATCGACCTGAACCTGCCGCCCGGAGGAGGCCCGCCGGGACCGGCCACGCCGGGGCCGCCCGGCCCGGGGGTCGTGGCCGCTGCCGGGGCCGCGGTGGTCGTGGACGTCTTGGCGCTGCCCGAGGCCGCGCTGAACACGGTGGCGCCCACAGCGCCGCCCACGAACGTCGACGCCGTGAGGGCGGCGACGACTACGCGTCTTCGCATCCGATCCATCGGAATCACTTCCTTTCGTCGTTCGACTGGATCACTGGACGCAGCGTGTCGCGCGCTCGTAAGGCCGCCCTTCGAGGCATCTAAGACGTGCGTAGGAGCCGGGGCTCACCCCCCGGCTCGGTCGCGTCAGGCGTCGTGCTCGCGGATGTCCTCGCGCACGCCGTCCCACAGCCCCGACCGCGCCTCGATGGCGCTGATCGCCACCTCATCGGCGCGCTGGATCCGAGCCGGGTCGCCCTCGCAGAGCGCATCCAGCAGCTTCAGGGCCAGCGGGCCGTGCTCGTCGTGATCCAGGGTGATGTGCCGCTCGAGATAGTGCTTGAACGTGGGCGCGGAATCGGCGGTGTCGCCCATGCCGGCCTGGACGCCGCCCAGCACGTCCGGCAGCAGGTTCTCTCGACCGTGGCAGAAGGACGACGCGACCTCGAACGGCTCGCCGTCGAGCGCCACCCGGAGCGTGTGCGTGACGAAGGTGCGGACGCTCGCCGGGATATCGTCGGCCTCCAGCGCATCGATCGGATCCTGCCCGGTCCCGAGGCGCTCGAGGAAGCCGTCGATCGGCCCGCGGTCGGCGCCGACCTCGTCCATTGCGGCGAGGTAGAGCTCGAAGTGGCTTGCGTAGCCGCCGTGCACGCCCTCGTCGCACTCCTCCGCGAGAACGATCTCGGTGATGAAACGGGCGTGCTCGGACTTCCCGCGGGGAGTCCAGGGCACGTCAAGGCAGGACACCTCCCGCTGGAGGCGCTTGAGCAGGCTGAAGAAGTCCCAGACCGCGAACACGTGGTGCTTCATGAAGATCTGGCCGCGCTCCGGGGTGCTCAGCTCGACGTATAGGGGGTGGTTGACCAGGCGCTCGCGGGCGTCCTCGAACGACACCGCCTCCGCCTGTGCGCCTGCGCTTTCTTCGGTCAACGACATGGGTCCCCCTCGCGTTTGTACTTGCACCGATCGGGCCGGCGTGCTCGGAAACGAGCTCTTACGAGCCGGACGGGGACGGCGTTACGCGCGATCCGAGCCACACATGGGTCCCCGCCGTGGCGTGATGCCGTTGTGCGGATCGCTGCAGGGCGCAGCGTACAGATATGAGCCTGAATTGGTCGAACCAGCTTGACCGCTCGGGTTCGGTCCCGTGATCGCCGGCTCACCGGGACAGCAGGCGCCGGGCCACCGCCGCGAGCGTCGCCGTCACATGGTCGGGCTCGTACGTCACCTGGGCGTGAGTGAAGCGGAGCGGGATCAAACCGTGGGCGACGTGTGCCTGGTCGCGCTCCCGGTCTCGGGTCTGCTGGGACGGCGTTCGGTGATAGCGCAGACCGTCGGTCTCCACGACCAGCCCCAGGTCCGGCCAGTAGAAGTCGACCCTGAAGCCGTTCACCAGTTGACGCGTTCGCGGCTTGGGTAGCCCGGCCCGCGCGACGAGCGGCAGGAAGCGGCGCTCGAGCTCCGAGTCGGTCAGCGTGAAGGTGTGTCGATCGAGTGTTCGCTGGACGATCGCCACGCCCGGCCGGCCTCGCATCTGCTCGATCGCCGATCGCAGCGTGTCGGGGTCGATCAGCCCGAGCTTGTCAGCCTCGTTGATCGAGGCCTCGAGCCGACGGCGCGTGAGGGAGGTGGCGACGTCGACCAGCGTGCATGCCGGGGTCGTCACCGGGATCCCGTGGTGGCGCGCCAGCTCGCACGGGGCGCGTGGGCGGTGTACGACGACTCGCGGCCTCCGGCGGAACGCCGAGTTGGGAACGGACACCTCGATCCCGCGCGGCTCCCTATCCAAGATCCCCCACAAGGCCGCGGCGCTGTGGTGGCTGAGGGCCGCGCCTGACCCGCAGCTCAGCACCGCCGCCATCCAGGCCCCCTCGCGAGTGAGGTCCGGCCGTCCAAGTGCGTACACGCCCCGATGCACGGCATGCAGCCGGCCCTTCTGCAGCCGGTGCTGGATCGCATCGGAGTTGAACCCGAGGTCCAGCAACTGCGCGCGTGTGACAACACCGTGCTGGCGACGCTGCAGCGCCCAAGGGTCCCCCGACGGAATCGAGTGCAGCTTCTTCTGACCCATAGGTCATACAAAGCTGCTCAGGCGAGGAAATTCGCCCCCCCCCGGCATCGAGATCTGCCCCTGAAGGGCGCCGCGCGGAGGCCCGTGTCAGGCGCGCGCGTCGTACTCGGCCACCAGGCGCTTTGGCGCCCGCAGGCGCCAGGCCTCCTCCAGGAGCTCGGCCAGCTCCTCGGGATCCACGGCCTCGAGCCGGACCAAAACGTACGGATATCCGTCGTAGTGCGGCGTGGAGAAGAACGCGTCGGGCTGCCCCTGCAGGAGCGCCTCGCGCTCGCCCATGTCGATCACCCGGAGCACCAGCGCGTCCGGCTCGGTGCGCAGCCGGCAGACGCCCTTGCCGCGGACCTTCAGCGCGGGCGTGCCGTAGGAGGTCGCGGTCTCGACGCCGGGGAAGCGCGTAGCGATTGCGACCACGTCGTCCCAGCTGGGCATTTGGCCAACCTACAGCGTGCTCGAATGCGCCCGGCGGGGGGCACCCACGCGGGCGCCTACACTCCGGCGGCGTGAGGTTCGCGATCAAGAATCTGCGCGAGGTGGAGGATCAGGCGGTCAAGCACGGGTTCTCAGAGACGCAGGAAGCCCGCTTTCCGCGAGCGGAGCTCGGCGCGGAGGCCACGGGCCTGGCCCATCAGGTGATCCACCCGGGCAAGCGCCACGCCTTCGGCCACCGCCACAAGGAGGCCGAGGAGATCTACGTGGTGCTTGCGGGCAGCGGACGGGTCAAGCTCGACGGCGAGGTGCACGACGTGCGCGCGCTGGACGCGATCCGCATCTCGCCGCCGGTGGCCCGGGCGTTCGAGGCCGGGCCGGACGGGCTGGAGCTGCTGGTCTTCGGGCCTCACCACCCGCGCGACGCCGAGGTCATCCGGGACTTCTGGGACGACTGACGCCGGCGGCCTGATCGCCTCCGTGTGTCGGGTGCCTCGAACGGCCCGGTAACGACCGCTTGACACCCGCCGGCGCCCGGCGTGTAGGGTCGCTCCATGGGCGAACGAACGCAGTACACACCGGGCACCTTCTGCTGGACCGATCTGAGCACCACTGACCAGGACGCGGCCAAGGCGTTCTACGCCGCGCTCTTCGGCTGGGAGGCCGAGG
>JAXDIC010000322.1:0-6432 GCA_034664185.1 Thermoleophilaceae bacterium | reverse complement strand
GGCGGCCCCGTGATCGCCGGCCTGGCGTTCGCGGTGGCCTGGCTGCCCTGCACCGGCCCCACGCTGGGCGCCATCCTGACCGCCGCCAGCACCCAGTCCACCGTCGGCAAGGGCGGCGTGCTCTTGGCCTTCTACTCCGCCGGCCTGGCCGTGCCGTTCGTGCTCAGCGCCCTGCTCTTCACCCGCGTGACCACTGTCTTCCGCTTCTTCCGCGACCACTACCAGGCGATCACGGTCGTATCCGGCGTGGTGCTGGTGGCCATGGGCGTCCTGCTCTACACCGACCAGATCACGCGGATCAACGGCTGGCTCAACGACATCGGCCTGAACGGGATCGGCAACCTCTGAGAGCCGCTACATGTGCTCCGGCGCCTCGACCCCGAGGAGGTCGAGCGACCGCGCGATCACGCGCTTGGCCTGCACGCTGAGCGCGATCCGGAAGTCCTCGTCCTCCCCCGCCTCGGCCGCGCCCACCACGTGACAGTCGCGGTAGAAGGCCGAGAACTGCTGCGCCGTGTCGTGCACGTATGCGGTCAGGCGGTGCGGCGCCCGCCGCTCGGCCGCCAGCTCCACCTCGCCCGGGAACTCCAAGAGCCGCTTGAGCAGGTCGCGCTCGGAGGGGTGAAGCGGGTCGTCGCGGACGGACAGGTCGGCCGCCAGCGCCGCCTTCACCCGCTTGGCGCCGGCCTTCTGCAGGATGCTGGCGATGCGCGCGTGCGCGTACTGCACGTAGTAGACCGGGTTGTCCTGGCTTTGCTCGCGCGCCTTGGTTAGGTCCAGGTCGAGGGTGGTGTCGTGGCTGCGCTCGAGCATGAAGTACCTGGTGGCGTCCACGCCGATGTCGTCCAGCAGGTCGTCGAGCGTGACGAACTCGCCCTGGCGCTTGGACATCTGCACCCGCTGCCCGTGCTCCACCAGGTTGACCAGCTGCATGATCAGGAGCTCGAGCGCGTCCGGGTCGCCGCCCAGCGCCCGCCAGGCCGCGCGCATGCGCCCCACGTAGCCGTGGTGGTCGGCGCCCCAGAGGTCGATGACCCGGTCGTAGCCGCGCTCGCGCTTGTCCAGGTGGTAGGCGATGTCGGCGGCGAAGTACGTGTACTCGCCGTCCGAGCGCTTGAGCACGCGGTCCTTGTCGTCGCCGAGGTCGGTCGTGCGCAGCCACACGGCGCCCTCGTGCCGGTACACGTAGCCGCGCTCCTCCAGCGTGGCGATGGTCCGCTCGATCGCGTCGGTCTCCTGCAGCGAGCGCTCGAAGAAGAAGCGGTCGAAGCTGACCCTGAAGCGCTCCAGCGTGGCCGTCAGGTCCTCGACCATCTGGTCGACCCCGCGCCGCGCCACGTCGACCACGTCGTCGGACTTGGCCGCGTCGCCCAGCCGCTCGGCCAGCTCGGCCACGTACTCGCCCCGGTAGCCGTCCTCGGGCGGGTCCTGGCCCAGCGCCCTCGCGCGGATCGACTCGCCGAAGCGCAGCACCTGGCTGCCGTGGTCGTTCACGTAGTACTCGCGATCCACCTCGTGCCCCGCCATCTCGAGGATGCGCGACAGCGAGTCGCCCCAGGCGGCGTGGCGCCCGCTGGCAACCGTGATCGGCCCCGTCGGGTTGGCGCTGACGAACTCGACCAGGTGGCGCTGGCCGGTGGCCGGCGCGCGCCCGTAGTCGTCGCCGGCCGCCAGCGCGCCGCCCAGGGCGTCGCGGAACCACGCGTCGGCCAGGAACAGGTTGAGGAAGCCCGGTCCGGCCACCTCGGCGCGCTCCAGGGCGGGCCCCAGCGCCTGGGTGACCAGCTGGCCCAGCCGCTCCGCCACGGCGCGGGGCTGCTCGCGCATGGCCGGCGCCAGCAGCATCGGCGCGTTGCTGGAGAAGTCGCCGAAGTCGGCGCGCGGCGGGCGCTCCAGCTTGGCCCCCGCCGCGGCGGCCCCGGTGCCGCTCAGCTCCTGCGCGGCCGACCGAACGGCGCCGGCCAGAGCCCCGATCGGATCAGTCGAGCGGCCGTTCGAGGACGGCTTGGAGGGCGCGCGGGGCATCCTCAGTAATGGTATGGCTCACGGGCGAGGATCTTGTGAGCGCGGAACAGCTGCTCCAGGAGCACCACCCGCGCGAGCTGGTGCGGCAGGGTCATCGGCCCGAGCGACAGGCGCAGGTCGCACTGCTCGAGGTCGATCCCGCGCGGGCCGCCGATCACGAAGCAGACGTCGCGCGCCTCCAGCCGGCGCTCGTCCACGAAGCGGCTGAACTCCATCGAGTCGAACTCGGTTCCGTCGCTGGCCAGCAGGCAGACATAGCCGTCATCGGGGATGCGACCGCCCACGTGCTGCTCCTCGCGCACCTCGATCAGCTCGAGGCGCGTGTGACGCGCCAGCAGCCGCTGGTAGTGCTGGACGTCGTCGGCGAACGGCGGCTGGACGCGGCCGACGGCTAGGACGATCGTTCTCATCGGAGGGGCGCCGGTCTCGCGGGCGGGATCGCTGCGATACTAGCCCCGTGCCAGACGAAGAGCCGCGCGAGCGCCAGTTCAACATCCAGACGACGCCCGAGATCATGATGGGCGTCTACTCGAACTTCGCCAACGTCAGCCATTCCGACTACGAGTTCACGATCACGTTCGCGCGCGTGGATCACGAGGTCGAGGAGGGCGAGGTTCCCGGCGTCGTCGTCTCACGAGTCAACCTGGCGCCGCGCTTCATGCGCGAGCTGATCGACGCGATGCAGGACAACTACTCGAAGTGGCAGACGCGCGAGGGCATCCGCGACCTGCCCGAGTTCAGCGACGAGTAGCTGTCCGCTCGTAGGTCAGTGCGTAGCCGATCCGCTCGACCGCCGGCGGGTGCGTGCCGAACAGCAGCTCCAGCCAGCGAGGCGGACTCGGGTCGCCCAGGTTGTCGGTGGTCAGCTTGCGCTCCACCCCGATGAAGGCGACGGGGTCGTGCGTCATCCGCAGCGCGTAGGCGTCGGCGCTGGCCTCCACCCGCCGCGACAGCGCGTTGCTGGCGACGCCGGTTGCGAGCGACACCAGCGCGATCGACAGCGCGGCCGCCGGCAGGACCCACGGTCCGGCGCGGCCGTCCCCCCGGTCGTCCACGGGCGCCATCCGCTCGACCAGCCGCTGCACCACCAGCGTGGCCGGCAGCGCCACGATGGCCAGCCACAGGAGCCCTCGCGGCACGTCCTGGTGCTTGACGTGACCCAGCTCGTGCGCGACCACCGAGCGCACCTCCGGCCGGGTGTAGCGCTGGATCAGGTTGTCGTAGAGCACCACCCGCTTGGTGGACCCGAGGCCGCTGACATAGGCGTTGGCTCCGGTGGTGCGCCGGCTGGCGTCCACGCGGTAGACCTGGCCCACGTGCACACCGGCCCGCTTGGCCAGCCCGAGCACGTCCGAGCGCAGGGCGCCTGCGGGCAGCGGCGTGAAGCGGTTGAAGACCGGGTCGAGCACCACCGGGGCGAGGAAGGTGAACACCGCGCCCAGCGCCACCACCGCGACCCCGGCGGGCAGCCACCAGCGGCCCGGGGAGCGCCGGATCAGGGCCACCAGCAGCAGTGCCCCGCCGCCGGCGAACACCGCCGCTATCGCGTCCGACTTGGCCACGTCGGCGGCCCAGTCGGCCCAACCCTGGGTGGACAGCCCGAAGTCCACCGAGCGGCTGTGCGACACCGCGGCCAGCGGGAGGCCGACCGCCGCCACCCCCAGCGAGATGCCGGCGCCGGCGGCCGCGGACCCGAGGAGAGGACGAGCCGAGGCGCGCTCCAGCGCCCGCCTCACCACGCGCGGCGGCCGAAGGGCGAGCAGCGCCAGCGCGCCACCCGTCAGCGCCAGTCCGCCGAGTCCCAGCGCCCGCTGCGGTCCGACGTAATCGTGAATCCGGTCGAGTTGCGCGGGGCTGAAGTACCCTTGCGCCTTGGCCGGCGCCGCTTGGATGAGGCCGCTACGCGGTCGCAGAACCAGCGTCGCGGCTCCGGTGGCGAGGGCCGCGACCACTACCGCGCCGGGCAGCCGGAAATCACGACTTTGCATTCGTCCGAGACTCTAGAGACTGGTGGCACGTCCCCGAAGCGGGTGGCGCTGCTCTCCGACGTCCACGGCAACCTGCCCGCGTTCCAGGCCGTGGTGGAGGACACCCGCCGCGAGGGAGTGGACGCGCTCTGGTGCCTGGGGGACCTGGTGGGCTACGGCGCGCAGCCGGACGAGTGCGTCGCCCTGGCGGCGGAGTGCTGCGATCTCTGCCTGGTGGGTAACCACGACCTGGTGGTGATCGGGCGCCTGGACGTGGAGAGCTTCTCGACCAACGCGGCGGTGGCCGCGCTGTGGACGCGCGACCACATCGCCCCGGCGTCCGTCGACTACCTGGCCGCCCTGTCCCCCGAGGACGACTCGCGCGAGATGGGCCTCTACCACGCCAGCCCGCGCGATCCGGTGTGGGAGTACGTGCTGTCGACCCTTCAGGCGCGTTCGTGCATGGACGCGATGGACAAGCGCGTGGGCGCCGTGGGGCATTCCCACGTGGCGCTCTGGTTCTCGCGCGAGAACGGCGGCGACGTGGCGGGCGACATCGCGCCGGCGGGCACCGAGCGCGACCTCTCGAAGGGCGAGTGGATCGTGAACCCGGGCGGAGTGGGCCAGCCGCGCGACGGCGACCCGCGGGCGGCATGGCTGCTGCTGGACACCGAGACCTGGATCGCCACCTGGCGGCGCGTGGAGTACCCGATCGACGATGCCGCGCGTGCCATCCAGGACGCCGGGCTGCCCGCCGCCCTCTCCGACCGCCTGTACGTGGGGCAATGAGGGGCGCACGGCTGACAGCCACGATGCTCGTCCTGGTGGCCATCGCGCTCCCGGTGGCCGGCTGCGGCAAGTCCGGGCCCAAACTCCCCAGCAGGAAGGCGAACGACCTGATCGCGCTGCTGAAGGAGACGCAGCGTCGCTACAGCCCGCTGCGCTGCAAGGACCTGGAGCAGCAGACCGTGCCGCAGCTCCAGCAGCAGGTGCAGGCGCTGGGCAACGTCGAGAAGGACATCCGCGACACGCTGATCGAGGGCGTCGACACCCTGCGCAACCTGGTGGCCGCCAAGTGCTCGACCAAGCAGCCCAAGCCCACGCCGCCAGCCACCAGCAACACCTCGCAGCCCACCACTACGCCGACCACAACTCCGCCGCCCACCACGACCACCGCGCCGACGACCACTACCGCGCCGACGACCACCGCACCGCCGACCACCACCGCTCCCACGGGCCCGACCGGCGGCACACCGCCGGGCAAGACGCCCAAGAACGGGAACGGCAATGGCAACGGGAAGGCGGGCAAGTGACCACTCCGACGGAGGTCGCCGGCCGCTACCGCCTCGACGGCCGCCTGGGCGCGGGCGGGATGTCGACCGTGTTCAAGGCGCAGGACACCGTGCTGGAGCGCGCCGTGGCGGTCAAGCTGCTGGCCGAACACCTGGCCGAGGACGAGGCGTTCGTGGCGCGCTTCCGGCGCGAGGCGCTGGCCGCGGCCCGCCTCCAGCACCCCAACATCGTGCAGGTGTTCGACTCGGGCGAGGATTCCGAGTCGGGTCGCCACTACATCGTGATGGAGTACGTCGACGGCCCCTCGTGCGCGGACCTGATCCGCCAGCACCGCATGTTCGACACCGACGACACGGTGCGGATCATCCGCGACGCCTGCCAGGGCCTGGACTACGCCCACCGCGCCGGGGTCATCCACCGCGACGTCAAGCCGGGCAACCTGCTGGTCTCCAACGACACCGGCACCACCAAGCTGGCGGACTTCGGCATCGCCAAGGCCGCCGAGCAGACGCGCATCACCCAGGTGGGCGCCGTGCTGGGCACGGCCGCGTACCTCTCTCCGGAGCAGGCCTCGGGCGAGGAGGCCGGGGCCGCCTCGGACATCTACTCGCTGGGCGTGTGCGCCTACCAGTTCCTCGCCGGCCGCCTGCCCCACGAGTACGGATCGCTCACCGAGCTGGCGCTCAAGCAGCAGCAGGACGCCGTGCCGCCGCTCACCGACTTCCGCCCCGACATCCCGCGGGCGCTGGACCGCGCGATCCGGGTCTGCCTGGAGCGCGACCCGCGCGACCGCTACGCCACGGCGCTCGAGATGGCCGCGGCCCTGGAGGCCGGCTTCCACGGGGAGACCACGGAGGCGACCCAGCGGCTGGGCGAGGACGCCACGAGGATGCTCGACGAGACGTCCGCCACGCGCGCGCTGCCCGTCCAGCGACCCAGCGCCCCGGCCACCGCTGTGCGCCGGGCGCCGGTCGCCCCGGTCCAGCGGCGTCCCGAGCGCAAGCGCAAGAAGCGCAACCCGCTGCGCGCCATCATCGCCGCGCTGATCCTGATCCTCGCCGGCGTGGCCGTGGCCCTGGCGCTGACGCTGCCCGGCGGCGACCGTCAGCACATCAACCGCAGCGACGTGCCGTCGCAGACGCGCGAC
>JAXDIC010000247.1:0-4533 GCA_034664185.1 Thermoleophilaceae bacterium | reverse complement strand
CCGCGAGGAAGGCCAAGCACAAGCAGCATCGCGTCGCGCCCGTCGCCCAAACGTCGGCGGCCACGCCGCCCGCGGTCACTCGGCTTCTCAACCCCGGTGGATGGGACCTGCGGACCCTGATCGGGGTGGAGCTGCTCGCCGCGCTGGTGCTGGGCAGCCTGGCCGCGTTCGCCCGCCCGTGGCGGCGAGGGCCGCCCACCGAGCCGCCCAGGCTGCGGCTGGCGATGGGCGTGGCGTTGACGTTGTGGCTCCTGCCGGGAGTCTTCGTGTTCAGCAAGGTGGAGGGCCTCCACCCGCGCTACCTCGAGATCATGGCGCCGGCGGTAGCGGGGGTGTTGGGCGTCGGCATCGCGGGGCTCGGCCGACTGCCGCGGGATGGACTTCTGGTTCGGATAGCCGCCGCGCTGGCCGTGCTCGGGGTGTGCGTCTACCTGGCTCCGATCGAGCCCGGGCCGGCGGGCGTGGTGACCTGGGTGGCGGCGGCGGCCGCGTGCGCGGCGCTGATCGTGCCGGGACTGCCACGGTTCGGGCGATCCCACCTGACCCGCCACGCGCCGGCGATCGGCGCGGTACTCGCCGCCGTCGCGCTGCTCACGGTGCCGGCCGCGCGCGCGACGCACCTGATCGACACGAATACGACCGACGCGGGGCGGCTCGGGGCGATGGACCCGGGGTACGTGGCCAAGCTGTCCGCCTACCTCGCACCGCGCACGCGCGGGATCCATTGGGAGGTGGCGGCGTCCAACTACCTGATCGCGCCCTCGCTCGTGATCCAGGACGCGCGCCCGGTGATGGTGCTGGCGAGCGTGAACGCATTGCCGATCGTCACGGTGTCCAAGCTCAGCGACGCCGTGCGCAGCGGAACGCTTCGCTACGCCCTGATCGGGGGCAGCTGCGGCGTGGCGACGCACATCGAGAGCAAGCCGCACTGCCTGCCGGCGGTGCGCTGGGTCCGAACGCACGGGGTCGACGTGACGCGGGAAGCCGGGATCAAGTCGCCCGGCCTACTCTTCCGGCTGCGGGCGGGCGGCCTAACGGGATCCCAACGAGGCGCCAGCCGAGGCTAACGAGGCGCCACCGAAACTCGGTCCAATGGAGCAATCCGAATTCCAAGCAATGCTCGACGAGAACGAGCGCCACTGGTGGTACCGGGGGCGCAAGCGGATCGTGCGGGCCGAGCTGGACGGCCTGGGACTGCCGCCGTCGCAGCGCGTCCTGGACGCCGGCTGCGGGTCGGGCGCGATGCTCGACGATCTGGGGCGCTACGGCGAGGCCTGGGGCGCGGAGCCGAATCCCGTCGGCGTCACAGCCGCGCGCCGCAGCGGACGGCCGCGGGTGGTGCGTGCGCACGTGGAGGACCTGCCGTTCGCGGCGGCCAGCTTCGACCTCGTCACCTGCCTCGACGTCATCGAGCACACCGAGGACGACGCGGCCGCCCTGGCCGAGCTCCGTCGCGTCACCGCGCCCGGCGGTTACCTGCTGGTCACTGTGCCCGCCTACCCGAGGCTGTGGTCGCACCACGACGTGGTCAACCGGCACTACCGCCGCTACGTGAGGCAGACGCTGCTGGACGTCGCCACCGGCGCGGGCTGGCGGCCGGTGCGCGACACGCACTTCAACTCGTTCTTCCTTGCTCCGGCCGCGCTCGTGCGGATCGCGTTCCGGGGTCAGGGCGAGCGCCAGCGGCGCTCTGAGCTGGCGTTGACGCCGAGGTCGCTCGATCCGCTGCTGGAGCTGCCGCTGCGGCTCGAGGCCGCGCTGCTCCGCCGCGGCGTCCGTCTCGGTGCCGGCCTGTCGCTCCTGGGCGTGTTCCAGCGGCCGGCGGCCGCCGTGGTGCCCTCGCGGGTGGGCGCTCGAGCGTCCGCCCCGGGTCGCGAGCAGACGTTGCGCGCCGGCTGAGCCGCCCCGCGGTCCGAACCTAGAATCGGGGGCGGAGCGGCAGGGGTCTGGTGGCCCATCCGGTCTTCAAAACCGGCAGGGCGGAGCAGCCCTCCGCTTGGATGGTTCGATTCCATCGCCGCTCCGTTCGGGAAGAGTGGCGGCTGCCGGAAAGGGATTTGACACCCTTGACGGTGCGATCGAATGCGCACCCCACACCCAGACCCTCCGGGTCAGCTCGTCGCGCTCTCGGGCGCCACGTCCGCCCAGGTGCGTCGCCGGGATCGGCTCGGCGGATTGCTCCACGAGTACGTGACGATCGGATTTATGGGCCCGACGCGTTCACGCTCAAGCGATGGGAGCGCCGCGATCCCGCTGTCTGCCCGCAGATCGCCGCTCCTCGGAACTTGTCTCGCATGTGGACACTCCCCGCGCAGATGGCGAGTAATGCTCGCCGTCGCGGCGCTCGCGGTGCTGGTCGACCTGGGCGCGCCCTCGCTGTCGACCGCCGCGGTCGATGCCCGAATCCAGGGCATGTTCGCTATGCAGGGAAGGATCACCAGCGCCGCGAACGTTCGAGGCGAGCGCAAGGGTCAGGCGATCAAGCGGACCTGGCGGTTCAACTCGCGCTGCGTAAGGGGTCCCTGTCCAGAGGTGGTTCTGCACCGTGAGCGCTCGGCCCACCACGTGGACACGCTCGTGTTGGCGCGCGACGGCTTAGGATCGTATTCGGGCCGGGGGCGGTTCTACTTCGGGCTCCGCTGCGCGGGCCGTGTGTACAAGCACGGAGGCGAGGCACGCGTGAGGATCACGGTGCACGTCACGCGCGCCACCGCCGTGGAGGGGCAGCCGTTCGCGAGCGCGATCCGTGCCGATTACTCCAACCCGCACCGGATCAACCACACGCCCTGCCGCGGAAGCCTGGGCCGCGACGGCGCGCGCTACACGGGGAATGTCGATGCCGTCCCCGGACCGCCAGTGGCCGGGTTCAGCTCGAGTCACCCGAATCCGGTGGACACAACCGTGCTGTTCCACGACCAATCAGAGCGCGGGGCCGGTGGCGCTCCGATCACGTCGTGGAGTTGGAGCTTCGGCGACCCCTCGTCGGGCGAGGCGAACTCCGCGACAGCCGAAAACCCCTCGCACACGTTCTCTGCGCATGGCACGTACACCGTGACGCTCACGGTGACGGACGCCAACGGGCTCACGTCGACGGCCACCCAGCAGCTCTCCGTCTAGCCGGACTTGCGGCGCTCTATGGACACGCTGCTGAGCACCGCGTTGGCGCCCCCCAGGTCGGCACGCGCAGCCCCGATCTCGGGCTCGTGGATCACGGCGTAGAGACAGAAGGGGCGCCCGGACACCGTGAAGAAGCGCTGCAAGCCGCGCTGACCCGCGCGCGCGACCAACAGGTGTGAGGCGCGGAAGCGCGCACGGTGGATCGGCAGCGGGATGCCGGGTTCGGCGAACAGTCCGCGGCCGGGCACGAGCCCGTTGCCTGGGCGGTACTCCGTCAGCGTCAGGAAGGTCGCGCCGGCGGGCATCCGCGCGGTTGCGCGGCTGCCGAACTCACCATCGTCGAACGGCAGCGAGAATGTGCCGGCGTGCAGCGTCGGGTCACCGCGGTGGCGGCGGAAGATCCTCCCCTCCCACCCGTGCGGGAGGTCGACCGAGATTCCGTGTCCCTCGACGATCAAGCGTGCCTCACGCTCCGAGGCCAATCACCAATGCGAGCGCCAGCAGCCCCTGCGCGACCAGGGCGGAGCTCCGGACGCGCGGCCGCCAGGCATCGAGGAGGGCATGCAGTCGAGTGAGGTCGGAGGGGCTCTTCGCGCGCGCACCCGCGAGGAGGGTCACGCCGCGGGCGGCGCCGAACAGCCCAACGATCGCCGTCCCGATCCCAGCGTCGGCTGAGAGGAAGGCCGCCAGCAGCGTGACGTAGACGAGCGACGTGGTCACGATGGTTGCGACGCCCACTCCCAGCTGGCCCCCAAACCCGAGTCCGTACACCCAGCCGCGGTATTCGCGGAGCCAGTCTTCGTTGACCTGCCGCCGGAGCGTCGGCAGCCGACCGCCGAGGTCGAGCGCGAGGCCCGCCGCGAGTGCCGCGGCCAACAGTCCCCCACGAAGGTTGATCCCGTCGTTGGTCCCCCACACGATCTCGCCGAGCCCACCGGCGACCGCGCCCAGGGCCGCGCCCGCGAGCGTCGAGCCGGCGATGAAGAACCCCACCGTCAAGCCCCATCGCGATCCCCGTGCCCGCTCACCGAGCGGAGTGATGCTCGCGAGCATCGACTCGCCTCATGGCGACCACGCCGAGTAAACGCCCGCGACCAGGGCGGACCCGCACCCGACAGCGGCGAGTAGTGCCGACATCGTCAGGGGTCGAGCTCCTCGGCCTCCCGACCGGCCGGGTAAAGGCTGGGGTGTTCCGAGCCAATGCCGGCAGCCGCGAGCGCAGCGTCCGCGCGCGCAGCCCGTTGTTCGCCAGCGTTTCCGCTGTTCGCCCGCGTCTTCGTAAGTCGAGCGTCGCCCACGGCGTCGCGCAACAGCGAAGCGAGCTGCGGCCACTGGCTGGCCGCACCCTCGCCGTGGATCGTGCCCTCGACGACGTAGACGAAGTAGGGCGAGCCCGGCACCGAATAGGCGTCCCAA
>JAXDIC010000245.1:0-3484 GCA_034664185.1 Thermoleophilaceae bacterium | reverse complement strand
CTCGTCCTGGCTCAGCGTGGCCACGATCACCAGATCGAGGTCCGCCGCCGCGACGCCGGCACGCTTCAGCGCTGTCGCCCCCGCCCGGCTGGCGTAGTCGGACAGGCGCTCGTCGGGCCGCGCCTGGCGCCGTTCGCGAATGCCGGTGCGCGTGAGGATCCATTCCTCTGTGATGCCGAGCCGCGTCGCGAGCTCAGCGCTCGTCAGGCGGCCCTCGGGAAGCTCGGTGCTGACCGACAGGACCGAGGCGGAGCGCTGGGTCGCGGAGACGGGGCCGGACGGTGTGAGCGCGCGCTCAAGCATGGACGAGCTCCACGTCGCGGAGGGTGCGCTTGGCCAGCCCGGTCAGCACTCGTCCGGGTCCGACCTCGACGAAGCGGTCGGCGCCCAGCCCGTGCATGGCCAGCATCGTCTCCCGCCAGCGGACGGGCATCGTCAGGGCCTCGGCCAAGCGCCGGCGCACGTCGTCGAACGGGGCTGCGGTGACCGCGCTCAGTACCGTCACCTGCGGCGGCCTGATCTCGACCCTCGCCAGCGCGGCCTCGAACGCCGGCACGGCCGAGGCCATCATCGGCGAGTGAAACGCGCCGGTGACCGGCAGCTCCATCGCCCGCAGCCCCTGCTCGCGCGCCGCATCAGCCACTTGGCCGAGCGCGCTGCGAGCCCCGGAGAGCACCACCTGTTGCGGCGAGTTGTCATTGGCCACCGACAGACCATGAGCAGCGGCCAGCCCGGGGGCCTGATCAGCGGCCCCGGTGCCGAGCAGCGCCACCATCCCGCCGTCTCCCGCTCGCTCGCCCGAGTCCTGCATCAGCTTCCCTCGCAAGGCCACGAGCTTCAGGCCGTCACGCTCGCTCAGCACGCCGGCGGCGACCAGCGCCGCCAGCTCCCCGAGCGAGTGACCGGCCATGAACTCGGCCTCGGGGCGCCCGAGTGCCGCCCAGCCGGCCAGGCTGGCGCAGAAGATCGCCGGCTGCGCGTACATCGTTCCCGCGTCCACGCGTTCGAACGGATCCTCGCCGACGACCGCGATGACCTGCTCGAGCAGGTCCGGACGTTCGCGCCCGACGGCGGCGCGCATGTCCGGGGTCTGGCTCCCCTGGCCTGGGAAGAGCAACGCGGTATTTGGCATTCGCTAAGCCTTACTCGCGCGCGAGACGCTGGATACAGCCCGCGGCCGGACTTCCCCCCGTTCGGGGGGAGCCGGACCCTCGGTTTCCCCTAGGATCTTGCCCGCTTGCCCCTGCCAGATCCCACACCCACCTCCGCTGCCCTGGTGACCGGCGCCTCGGCCGGCATCGGCCGCGCGATCGCGCACGAGCTGGCGGCCCGTCGTCACAACGTCATCCTGGTGGCACGGCGCAAGCCGCAGCTCCAGGCACTCGCCGAGGAGCTGGCCGAGCAGCACGGCATTCGGGCGGAGGCAAGTGCCTGCGACCTCGCCAAACCGGCCCCCCGCGAGCGGCTGCCCGGCCAGATCGAGAAGCTCGGACTCGACGTCGACCTGCTGATCAACAACGCCGGCTTTGCCACCGGCGGGCCGTTCCACGAATCGGAGACCGAACGCGAGCTCCAGCAGGTGCGGCTGTTGGTCGAGAACGTCGTGGCGCTGACCTCGATGTTCTCTCCGTCGATGGTGTCCCGCGGGGCCGGCGCGATCCTCAACGTCGCCTCCACCGCCGGCATGCAGCCGATGCCCTACTCGGCCGGATACGCCGCGGCCAAGGCCTACATCCTGTCGTTCTCCGAGGCGCTGCACTACGAGCTTCGCCCGCACGGCGTGGTCGTCACCGCTCTCGCGCCCGGCCCGGTCAAGACCGACTTCTGGGAGATCGCGCGCTGGGAGGTGGCCAGCGGCGACTCGTTCGAGGACGCGGTGCCGAGTCAGGCGATGATCACGCCCGAGCAGGCGGCCAAGGCCGGAATCGACGGACTCGCTGCCGGCCGGCGCGTGGTCGTACCCGGTCTGCCGATGCGCACCGCGATGCAGGCCGCCCGCTACCTCCCCCACGCGCTGAAGCTTCCGACGATCGAATGGATCATGCGGCGCCGGTGAGCGGCGTGCGCGTGGTCAGCCTGAACTAGACATGGCTGACGACGCCGCCCGGCGGATCGATGCCCTGATCCAGATCGCGCTGCGGCTCGCGCGGTCGGCGCCGACCGGGCGGACCGCCCTCGCGCAACTGGCCCGGTCGCTTGACCCGGCCTGGATTCCGCTGCCGTGGGGCGAGACGATCCTCGCCGAGCTTGAGACGGCCAGCGCCGCCGTCAGCGGGCCGCTCGAGCCCAAGCAGGTGCAGCGAGCTCTGCGGGACGCGTGGGGCGCCGACCCGAGCGACGAGCTCGACGAGTTCGATCCCACCCCGGTCGCGATCACTCCCTCGGCGCAGGTTCACCGCGCGGTCCACGAGGGACGCGACGTGGCGGTCAAGCTGCTGCGCCCCGGCCTGGCGGCGTCGGTGCGCCAGGACCTCGCGCTGCTCGAGGGCCTGATCGCGCCGCTGGCCGCCGCGTTTCCCGCGCTGGATCCGCAGGCCGTGATGGCCGAGGTCCGCGAGCGCGTACTCGACGAGCTGGACCTCGAGCATGAGGCGGTGGCCCAGCGCCGGTTTCACCGCGCCCTGCGCAACCACCCGCTGTTCATGGTGCCCGCCCCGGTCACGCAGCTGGCGCACGACGGAGTGCTGGTCAGCGAGTGGGTCGATGGGGTGCCACTGAGCGCCGCCGGCGACCGCGACGATGCGGCAGCTCGTCTGGTTCTGTTCGTGCTCGGGGGCCTGCGGGCGGGGATCGTGCATGCCGATCCCGACCCCGACGACGTCCTGGTCCTCCAGGACGGCCGGCTGGCGATCCTCGACTTCGGGGCGACCCGCACCGTCGACTCGGTCCGCGCCGAGCAGACCGCCGCCGCGCTGGAGGCGTTCATCGCGCGGGACGCAGAGGCTCTCGGGCGAGCGCTCGAGCAGCTGGGGTGGCTCGCCCCCGAACACGCCGCCGCCGCGCTGGACTTGGGAGAGCACGTGCTGGGCGATCTGGCCGGTCCAGCTCCGGTGCGTCTTGATACCAGCGCGCTGCTGGCCGCCCGTGATCGCGCGGGCGAGCGTCCCCGGCAGCTGCTGGAGGTGCTGCTGGCCGGAGCGCTGATGCCGGAGGACCTGTGGCCGGCGCGCGCGGTGGCGCAGCTGTTCGGGACGATCGCCCGGGTGGGCGCCAGCGGGCCGTGGCGCGAACTCGCGCGGACCGCTCTGCGCGACGGCTGGGACGCGCGGCTGCCGGCTTAGTGGGTCGCGCGGCTGCCGGCTTGACTCTCAGGCGGCGGCCGGCTCGGACTTCTCGACCACGGACTCCACCGGCGGCTGCTCCCTCGCCCGGCCCAGGCGACGGCTCAGCCATTCGAGTCCGACGGGGGTGCCGGCCATCGCGCCGCTGATGTGATCGACGCCGCCGCGGGTGACGTAGAGCCGAACGTCGGCCCCGAGTCGCT
>JAXDIC010000182.1:0-5678 GCA_034664185.1 Thermoleophilaceae bacterium | reverse complement strand
CCGGTCTCGTCGATGCGGTAGGTGGCGGTGACCGGATCGCCGCCCGCGACCGCGCCCTCGGTGCGCTCGAGCAGAGCGCCGCAGCGCTGGCAGTAGTTGGCGCCCTCGGTGTTGACGAAGCCGCATTCGGGGCAGTGCATCGCGCCGCGCCGTCGGCCCTACTGCTCGTCCGCGCCCTCGGGCGTGCTCTTGCCCGCGAGGATGTCGGTGAGCTGCTGCACGTCGGCACCGCTGATCACGGCCTCGCCCTGCTCGCGCTTCCGCCTCAGGCGGTTGACCAGCTCGGCGCGCAGGATGTCGATCTTGCCGTGCAGGATGCGCCGCTCGTACGACACCTCCTGCTCCTGCTGAGTGAGCTCGTCGATCAGGCTCTTGAGCTCCTGGTCGGAAAGCGCCCCGAGATCGGGAAAGGTTTCCATGTGCGTCCTTCCTTGGGGACGGGAACCGGCGAGTATAGCCTCAAGCCGAGCTTGAGGGTCGACGCAGGACGGCGATGCCGTCGCGGATGTAGATCGCCGTGGCCCACAGCGTGGCGGCCAGCCCGGCATACAGGAGCGCCTTGGCCACCCAGGTGACCGAGACCATGGCGAGGAACAGCGAGAACATCGTCGGCCAGACGGCCCAGCGCCCAACCATGTTCACCTCGATGTCGATCCCGCGGCGCAGGCCCAGCTGCGAGATGACCACCATCGCCAGCTCGCGGACCACCAGGACGGCCAGCGCCCAGCGCGGGAGCAGGTCGAACCTCCAGCACACGATCACACCGCTGATCACCAGCAGCCTGTCCGTGACCGGGTCCAGCAGCACGCCCAGGCGGCTGTACTGGCCGGTGACCCGCGCGGCGATGCCGTCCAGGTAGTCGGACCCGCCGATGACCGCGTAGACGATCGACGCCGAGGCGATGCGGCCGTCGCCGGAGTTGAGCGCGAGCACCAGGAACACCGGGATCAGGGCGAGCCGGACGAAGCCGATGGCGTTCGGGATCGTCCAGGGCCGCAGCGGCTGGCCGGGCAGCGTCTCCGGCGGCCGCGGCCCCGAGCGGTCGATCCCCAGCAGACGGCGGGTGGTCAGCGCGGCCCGCCCCGGGCGCCGTTCGGATGGCTGCTCGCTGCCCATTGAGGGCAGCCTATTGGCCCCCTCCCCGATTGCAGGTATCCAGGACGCCCGAGAAAAGCCGATCAAGACCTGTGGCTGGGCAGGCTTCATCCGCTCGCGCGGGCATCTCACCGCGCGTGCTGCGCGCCATGCGCGTCGTGTTCGCGCTGCTCTTCGCCGGCCTCGCGCTGCACGTCTGCCACGCGATCTTCCGCTTTGGCGGCCACACGGTCGACGACCTGATCAAGAACGTCGACTACGACGTGCTGCTGGTGGGGTCGGCGGGCGCCTGCCTCGCGCGCGCCTACGTCACGCCAGTCGAGCGCCGCGCCTGGGCCATCCTCGGCGCGGGGCTACTCGTGTGGGCGTGCGGCGATGTCTCCTGGAGCCTCTTCTACGAGCAGCTGAAGAACCCGCCCTACCCGGCGCCAAGCGACATCGGCTGGCTGCTCTTCTACCCGGCCAGCTACGCGGCGCTCGGCCTTCTGGTCCGCGCACGGATGCCCCACTTCAGCCGCAGCCTCTGGCTGGACGGGCTGGTGGGCGCGCTGACCGTCGCGGCGCTCGCCACCGCCCTGGTCCTCCCCACGCTGATGACCCAGAACGCCGGCGCCGCGGCCGCCGCGGTGGCCACCAACATCGCCTACCCGGTCTTCGACATCGTGCTGCTCGGGTTCGTCGTGATCGTGTTCGGACTGACCGGGTGGCGGCCCGACCGGGTGTGGCTGCTGCTGGGCCTCGGCATGGCCTGCAGCGGGATCGCGGACAGCTGGTACCTGTACCAGGTGGCGGCCGGGACCTACGCCGAGGGCGGACTGCTGGACTCGTTCTGGCCGGCCGCCACGATCCTGATGGCGCTGGCCGCATGGCAGCCCATCGCCACGTCCAGGCCGATCCGGATGGAGGGCACACGCGTGATGGCCCTGCCCACCGCCTTTGCTCTGGTCGCCCTCGGCATCGAGATGTACGACCACTTCGCGCGCGTCTCCCACACGGCGATCGTGCTGTCCAGCGCGGCCCTGCTCACGGTGCTCGTGCGCCTGCGGCTGACCTTCCGGGAGAACCTGGCCACCCTGGCCCGGAGCAGGCGGGAGGCGACGACCGACGCGCTCACCGGGCTGGGCAACCGCCGCGGCCTGACCGCCGACCTCCAGCAGGCGCTGGCCGAGGGCGAGCCGCGCGTACTCGCGATCTTCGACCTGGACGGCTTCAAGAGCTACAACGACGCGTTCGGCCACCCGGCCGGGGACGCCCTGCTGGCGCGGCTCGGCGGCAACCTGGCGGGCGTCGTGGGGAGCGCCGGCGGCGCCTACCGGATGGGCGGCGACGAGTTCTGCATCCTGGTCAACGCCCCGGCCCCGGGCGAGGGCTCGCTGGTGGACGCGGCGGCCGAGTCGCTGTGCGAGCAGGGCCGCGGCTTCGTGGTGAGCGCGTCGTATGGCGCCGTCGTGCTGCCGCGCGAGGCGCACACCACCTCCGAGGCGCTCCAGATCGGCGATCAGCGGCTGTACCGGCAGAAGGCCGGCCGGCGCGGCTCACCGCGCATGCAGACCCGCGACGTGCTGCTGCGGGTGCTGGAGGAGCGCCAGCCCGACGTCCGCGTGCAGCTGCGTGAGGTGGCCGACCTGTCGGTGGCCGTCGGCCGTCTGCTCGGGCTCAGCAACGAGGAACTGGACGAGCTGGCGCGCGCCGCCGAGCTGACCGATGTCGGCAAGATGGCGATCCCGGACGCGATCCTCGACAAGGCGGGTCCGCTGGACGAGGGCGAGTGGAGCTTCGTCAGGCGCCACACGCTGATCGGGGAGGCCATCCTGAGCGCCGCTCCGGCTCTCGTGCCGGTGGCGCGGCTGGTGCGCTCGAGCCACGAGCGCTTCGACGGGCGCGGCTACCCGGACGGGCTGGCCGGGGACGACATCCCGCTCGGCTCCAGGATCATCTTCGCCTGCGATGCCTTCCACGCGATGACCAGCGAGCGCCCGCACGCTCCAACCAGGGCGCTCGAGGAGGCGATCGCCGAGCTGATCGGCTGCGGCGGCACGCAGTTCGACCCCCGCGTGGTGGATGTGCTCTGCGACGTGATCCGCGACCGCGCGGAGGAGGCACGACGCGAGTCGGCGGTGGACGCGAGCGCTCCGGTGCGATTGGACGGTCCAGAGCCATTCCCGCCGGTGGGTCTCGGCGGGGTGGCACCCCGCCCCTACTAGCCCCAATACCCCAATTGGGGGCACGAGAGACGCGTCCTGGGTGTCGATGCACCCTTATGGACGTTTCCGAGCTAGATCCGCGCCCGCGCTCCAGGGCGCGTCGCTGGGCGCTTCGCGGGACGATCGGGCTGCTGGCCGCCGGGCTGGCCGTGCACGTGATGTATGGCGTCCTGGGCGTGACGGCGCCGCTGGCGAAGACACTGATCGGCACCATCGACTACGACGCCCTGCTGCTGGGCTCGGGATTGGTCTGCGTGGCGCGCGCGGTGACCGTCCGCGCGCAGCGCCCCATCTGGGCGATGCTCGGCGCCGGCATGGTCCTGTACGCGGCGGGCGACATCACCTGGAGCCTCCTCTTCGAGAACGTGAAGGACGCGCCGTATCCATCGGTGAGCGACGCGCTGTGGCTCTCGGCTTACGTGCCGGCCTACGTCGCGATTGGCCTGCTGATCAAGACCCGCCTCGCGGGCCTGCGGCGCAGCCAGTGGCTCGACGGGCTCATCGGTGCCCTGGTGGTCGCGGCCATCGGCGCCGCCGTTGTGCTTCCGCCGTTGCTGAAAGCGGGAATCGGTAACGACACGGCGACCATCGCCACGAACCTCGCCTATCCCGTGCTGGACCTCATCTTGCTCGGCACGGTGACGTTCGCGTTCGCCGCCTCCGGCTGGCGGCCCGACCGCGTACTGCTCCTCCTTGGGCTGGGCCTGGCCGTGGGAGCCATCGCGGACAGTTGGTACCTCGTGGCGGTGGCCGACGGCACCTACGTGACGGCCAACAGCATGCTCGACTCGCTCTGGCCTATCGCGGCGGTGCTGCGCGCTCTGGCCGCCTGGGCCCCGATCAAGCAGGGGCGCCCGCTGCGGCTCGAGGGTGGCCGCCTGGTGGCCGTCCCGATCGCCTTCGGGGCCGTCGCCATCGGCATCGAGACCTACGACCACTTCGAGAACGTGCACACCACCGCCCTGATCCTCGCCAGCGCCGCCCTCTGCGTCGTGCTCCTGCGCCTGGCGCTGACCTTCCGTGAGAACCTGGGCATACTCCGGCGCAGCCAGCGAGCGGCGATGACCGATCCCCTCACGGGCCTTGGCAATCGCCGCCTGATGATGGCCGAGTTGGAACGCGAGAGTCTCGACGGCGAGCCGCACGTGGTCGCGCTGTTCGATCTCAACGGCTTCAAGAACTACAACGACAGCTTTGGTCATCCGGCCGGCGACGAGCTTCTGCACCGCTTGGGCGTCGCGCTGGCGGCGGCGGTGGATGGCCACGGCGAGGTGTACCGGATGGGCGGAGACGAGTTCTGCGTCCTCCTCCGAGCCGCACGCCGTGACGCCCACCCGGTCCTGGCTGCCGCGCGGCGCGCGTTGAGCGAGGCTGGCGAGGGGTTCGACGTGACGACCGCCTACGGCCACGTCGAGATGCCCACGGAGGCGCGTGACGCGCATGACGCCCTGAGGCTGGCGGACCGACGGCTTTACCTGAACAAGGCGGGTGACCGCTCCTCGTCGCCGAGTCAGGCGCGCGACGTGCTGCTCCGGGCGCTGACGACGCGAGAGCCGGAGCTCGGCACACACATGCGCCACGTTCGCGGCCTCGCGCTGAGCGTGTGCCGCAACCTTCACCTCGGGGCCGAGGCCCTGGATGAGATCGGGCGCGCCGCGGAGCTTCACGACATCGGCAAGGTGGCGATCCCGGACGCGATCCTGAACAAGCCCGGACCGCTGGACGAGCACGAGTGGGCGTTCATGCGGCGACACACCCTGATCGGCGAGGACATCCTCGCCGCGGCCCCCGCGCTCGCTCCGGTCGCGCGGCTGGTCCGGTCCAGCCACGAGCGCTTCGACGGTAGTGGCTACCCCGATGGGCTCGAGGGCGATGAGATCCCGCTGGGCTCCCGTGTGATCTTCGCCTGCGACGCCTTCGACGCGATGACCTCCGACCGTCCGTACCACCCCGCCCTGTCCCGCGAGGAGGCGCTGGCCGAGATGGTCCGCTGCTCCGGAACCCAGTTCGATCCAGCCGCCGTCGAAGCGCTACGTGCGGCCCTGACGGAGGTCCACGACGAGGCCGTGCCCGGCTTGCTGGCTGAGCCTAAGCCCGCGTGAAGCGTCGCCCCTCGGTGGGCGACACCGCCTCGTCCAGGCGGACCTTCTTGACCTGGGGCAGGTCCACGGCGCCGTTCCCGTCGCCGTTCTCAGCGCGAACCGCCTCGGCCTCCAGCTTGGCCAGTCGCTCCGGAGTGAGCTCGCCGGCGTTCTCCTCCTCGATCCTCTGGAGCCAGTCGGCCCCCTCGGCGGACTTGCCCTCCTCGAACTCGGTGCGTCCGCGCTCGAGCGAACTGTCGATCTCCACGAACAGCTCGTCCACCAGGCGCTCCTGAGG
>JAXDIC010000302.1:0-8750 GCA_034664185.1 Thermoleophilaceae bacterium | reverse complement strand
TGATCGGCGGCGGCACTCGGGAGCGCGGCCTGCGGCTGCTGCGCCAAGCTGGGGTCCCCGAGCCCGCCGGCGTGGAGTGGGCGGGCCAGCTGGAGCACGGGCGCTGGGTGGACCTGGTGCGGCGTGCACGCGTGTTCCTGAACGGGTCCACGTGGGAGGACTTCGGGATCGCGACCCTGGAGGCGCTGGCCGCGGGCACGCCACTGGTCACCATCCCCACGCCCGGGTCGTTCGAGGCGCTGCCCCTGGCGCGTGAGCTGGTTCAGGGGCTTGAGGCCGCCGACGTGTACGCCCAGGCGGAGGGCGACGCGCTGCGGGCCGGCCTGGCGCTGGACGACTCCGCGCGGGCGGAGTACAGGCGGGGCGCGCAGGAGCTGCTGCGTCCGTACCGCCATGACGCGGTGAGCCGCACGGTGGCCGAGCGTGTGCTGCCCGCGCTCGGTGTCGCGTGAGTCAGCCGCGCGTCCTGGTGCTGCACAACCGCTACCGCGTGAGCGGCGGCGAGGAGCGCGCGGTGGAGCTGCAGGTCGGGGCGCTGCGCCGGGCGGGCGCGGTCTGCGACGCGCTGGAGCGCGACTCCGCCGAGGCCGGCCGCGCCCACGCCGCCAGCGCGCTCCTGCGCGGCGGCGACGACCCGGCCGAGGTGAGCGCGGCGGTGCGCGCGCTTGGGGCGACGGTGGTGCACGCGCACAACATCCATCCGCTGTTCGGACACCGCTCGCTGGCCGCGGCCCGGCAGGCGGGCGCCGGCACGGTGCTCCACCTGCACAACTTCCGCCTCTTCTGCTCGATCGCCATCGCCTTTCGCGACGGCCAGCCGTGCTTCCGCTGCCGGGGCAGGCGCACGCTGCCGGGCCTGGCGCTCAACTGCCGCGGGTCGCTGCCGGAGTCGGCGGCCTACGCCACCGCTCTCTCGCTTCACCAGCCGCCGCTGTTCGACGCGGTGGACCGCTTCGTCACCCCCAGCCGTCACGTCGCCGGCGTGCTGGAGCGGCTGGGCGTGCCCGGCGATCGGCTGCGCTCGGTCGCCAACTACGTGCCCGACGCGCAGGTGGCCGGCTCGTCGCGCGCGGACGCGGGCCGCTACGCGCTGTTCGCGGGGCGGCTGACCGTCGAGAAGGGCGTGCGGGTGGCGCTCGACGCGGCCGCGCGCGCCGGAGTGCCGCTGCGGGTGGCGGGGGAGGGACCGCTTGCCGACCAGCTTCGCGACCAGGTGACGCGCACGGGTGCTCCCGTCGAGCTGCTGGGCCGCGTGCCCGCCGATCGGATGCCCGAGCTGATGGCGGGAGCGGCCATGGCGGTGGTGCCGTCGCTGTGGGTGGAGGTGATGCCGTACGCGGCGCTCGAGGCGATGGCGGCGGGCGTGCCGGTCGTGGCCTCCCGCTCGGGCGCGCTGGCGGAGGTGGTGGGGGAGCAGCGCTGCGTGGAGCCCGGCGACGCGGACGCCCTCGCGTCCGCGATGGACGTCCTGTGGCGCGATCCCGACGCCCGCCGCGCCGATGGCGAGCAGGGCATCGCCCGCGTGCGCGAGCGCTTCGGCGAGGAGCGCTACGTGCGCGAGCTGCTGTCGCTTTACGGAGAGCTGCCGGCCGGCAGCTAGCTCAGGCGCCGGCGGCGGCCCCGCGCGCCTCGCGCAGCCACTCCACGGTCTGAGCGATGCCCTCGCGGGGCCCGATGCGCGCCTCGAAGCCCAGGAGCTGGCGCGCCTTCTCCACCGACGGCCAGCGCCGCTGGACGTCGACCTCGAAGCTGGGCATCCGCTCCAGCAGGAAGTCCTCCGGCGGCTGGCCGCATGCCTCCCAGACCAGCCGCGCGATCTCGGCCACGGTCAGCTCCTGGCTGGCCGAGATGTTGAAGTCCTCGTTCTCGCCCGCGGGGTGCGACATGGCGGTGACGATGCCCTCGGCGATGTCGTCCACGTGTGTCAGCGTGCGCGTCTGCTCGCCGGAGCCGAAGATCCGCAGCGGCCGCTGGCCGTCCAGCACCTTCTTGATCAGGTCCGGCACGGCGTGCGCGAGCCCGGGCTCGTCCTCGGGCATCTCGCCGGGCCCGTAGGCGTTGAACGGCCGGCAGATGGCGAACGGCAGGCCGTGCTCCTCGTGCAGGGCGCGGCAGTAGGCCTCGCCGGCCAGCTTGGAGAACCCGTACGCGGAATCGGGGATGCCCGTGTCGCGAATGTGGGCCTCGGTGGTTGGGAACTCGGTGGCGCGCTCGAAGACCATCGACGACGACACGTACACGAGCCGCTCGACGCGCTCCTCGAGCGCCGCCCGGAACACCCCGTTGTACAGCGCGGTGTTGGCCTCCAGCAGCGTGTGCGGGTAGCGGTGGAAGTTGCCGATCCCGCCGACGATGGCCGCCAGGTGGATGGCGTGGTGACAGCCCGCCACGGCCTCGCGCGCCCGGTCTGTGTCGCGCAGGTCGCCCGCATGGACCTCGCACGACTCGCGCATCCAGGCCGGCGGCTCGCGCTGGTCGGACACCCGGACCTCCCAGTCGGGGTCGCGGATCAGGCGCCGCACCACGGCGCCACCGATCGTTCCGGCCCCGCCGGTCACCAGGACTCTGGGCATCCAGGCGACTGTAGCTGGGGAGCTAGGAGGTGATGGAAACCGGCGCACCCGGCGGGATGCGCGCGGCCAGCCAGCTAATGGCTGCGTTCGAGAGGCGCACGCAGCCGTGTGAGATCGCGGTTCCGAGCGTGCCGCCCAGGTTGGCCACGCCGTGCAGGGCGATCTGGCCGGGCCCGCCCTCGAACTCCTGAAGCACGTTGGAGCGGGCGCTCAGCGCGAGGGCGAAAGGCCCACCGGCGGCACCGGAGAGCATGCGCACGCTCTCCTCGACGAAGAACTGCCCGTGCGGGGTGGGTGTCGACGGCTTGCCCACGATCGCCGCGAACGTCCGCACGAGACGGCCGTGCCGGTACACGAGAGCCCGGCGACTCGACGTCCTTACCACGATGTGCCAGCTGGTCGTCGTCAACTCGGTTGCCCGCCGTGCGATCCAGCCCTTCATCCCGTTCGGGCGGCCGGGGAGCAGGACCCGCAGCCAGCGAGCGCCGTTCTTGGAGGTCGCGTGACCCACCACGGGGAGCACCGTCTGCCCGCCGGTGATCGGACGCGACACACTCACCCTGCTCACCCTCGACGCTCCGGGTCGGGGCGCCGAGAAGACCTTGTGCGACGTGAGCAGCATGGCCAGCTCCTGCGTCGGCCTCACGGCAGGCGGCTTCCCGGCGCTGGCGGAGGGCGCCGCTGCGCCCCCGATCGCCGCGGCGGCGGCCGCGGCGACGCACGTCAACAGCTTCAGTCGCCCGGTGGGGGTCATCACTTGGCCGCGTAGTGAACGCGACCGGATCCGTCCAGCTGAGTCACCGCGAACCGCGTGCTGGCGCGCCCGACGACGGCCGTGCAGGAGAAACCCAAGCCCTTCTTCTGGTGCACGCCCGACGGGCAGCTCACCTGGGCGTGCTGTCCACGCTGAGCCAGGCTGCTGCTCTCGATCGCGCGCTCGAGCTTCTCGGTGTTGAGGATCGTGGGCGCCGCCGACGAGCCGCCGCACGCGCTGACGGCGAGGCTCGCCGCCGCGAGGGCAGCCACTGTCAGCGAGCGGCCGAGCCACCGGCAGGGGGCCGCCGAGCGTCTGGGGTTCATGGAGGGGTTTGCGTCAGGTGCGAGGGGATGCATGGGAGGGCCTTTCCGAATCCGTGGAGGGTCAGGGGGTGGGGGTCGCCAGCTGCTCGATGAGGATTGAGGCGTTGGTGCTCTGCGCCGTTCCTCCGATGGGCGTCGCGAGGTCGACCGCGGCGGTCGTCGTGTGGTTCCTGAGCGTGATGACGCCGCCGGCGCCGACGTTCACGATCGCCTGTCCGGTGGTCTGCTGGGTGCCGGCGCCCGAGGCGTAGATGGTGCCGTCCACGAGGGCTCCGTCGAGGAACAGCGCCATCTGGTTGACATCGGTGGCCGACACCGAGAAAGAGATCTTGTACACGCCGGCGTTCACGAACTGGATCTCGGAGCTGTTGTTGGTGTGGACGAAGCCGGCGGTCATCACGCCGTCATGGTCGAAGGTCGCATCTCCTTGGATCGCGATGCTCTGCGCCCGAAGGTTGTAGATGTAGGCGTACGTGGAGATCCCCGAGCCGGGCGGGCCTGTCGCGCCGTCGGCTCCTGGGGGGCCCTGCACGCCGGGCGTGCCATCGGCGCCGGGTGTTCCGGGCGTGCCATCGGCGCCGGGGGCTCCGGGAGCGCCGGGCGTGCCGTCAGCTCCGGGCGTGCCGTCCGCTCCCGGCGTGCCGTCAGCGCCGACGTTGCCTCGGACGCCTTGCAGGCCGTCGACTCCGTTGGTGCCGTTGGTTCCCGCGGTGCCGTCTTCTCCCGGCGCGCCGTTGGTGCCATTGGTGCCGTCTACTCCCGCCGCGCCGTTGGCTCCGGCGAGGCCGTTTGTGCCATTGGTCCCCGCGACGCCATTGGTGCCGTTCGTGCCAGCGACGCCGTTGGTTCCAGCGACGCCGTTGGTTCCAGCGGTGCCGTTGGCTCCCGCGCTGCCGCCGGGGCCCTGGGCGCCGGTGTCCCCGGTCAGGCCAGTTGCGCCCGTTGCTCCCGTTGCTCCTGTTGTGCCCTTGGCGCCCGTGGTGCCGGTGACTCCGCGCAGACCGCGGTGACCGCGGTGACCGGGCGCGCCGCGGCGACCTCGTTGAAGACGGCAGGTCGGCACAAGACTGTGGACGCATCGCGCCGAGTGAAGTGAGAGCTTGCCCGTGAACCCAGCCGGGTTGCAGGGCGGGAGGGGACGGACGGGGCAGGCCGCGGCGGCGAAGCCCACGGACGCGAATACCGCAACCGAAGTGATCGCGAAGAACAGCAGCTTCCGGCATCTGGGACCGAGCATGCTCGACCTGTCTTTCTTGACTCCAGGTCCGGGGTCGCCGGTCCTTGAATCCCACTGGGTGACTGGGGGCGGAGAGCCAAGTGCGGCCGGGTCAGCGCGCAGGCTGAGGTCGGCGGGTAAGCGAACCGTCTCTTGAGGTATCGACAGCGGTAGCCATCCCGCGACCCCTGGGTCGTCAGGCCGGACACGCCATTCCTGCGCCGGTGCGCGCTAACCGTGGCCAGCGGCCGGAATAGCGGCGGGCTGGCGCGCCCCCGGCACGCGCGCCAGGTCGCGGCTGGCGCCCACGATCGCCCCGCCCGGGCACTCCTGCGCCTCCACGCGACGCCGCGGGTTCTCGATGCCCACCGCCGACACCAGCCCGCCGAGGATCGCCAGGAGCGCCGCGCCCAGGATCCCGGCCCGGAAGGCGTCCACGGACGCGTGCTCCGCCGCCCGGGTCACGATCGCCCGCTCGGGCCCGTGCAGCCGCCGGGCCGAGTCGAGCGCGATCGGTCGTGACTTGGCCTGGTGCACGGCGGCCGTGGCCGCGGGACTGAGGGGCTTGTCGGCCAGGCTGCTGTCGAGCGTCGAGCCGAACTGCGCCGAGACCACGGCGCCCACCGCCCCGATCGCCAGGAGGCTGGCGACGCGCGCCACCGCGTTGTTCACGCCCGAGGCGATGCCCGCGTGCTCCTCGTCCACGCCGGCCAGGACGGCGGCGGTGAGCGGGGCGACGGTGATCGACAGCCCTAGGCCGAACACCAGCATGGCGGGGAACACCGTGGTGGCGTACGGCGCGTGCAGGCCGAGCCGGATCAGGAGCATCAGCCCCGCCCCGGCCACGACCGGCCCGATGGCCATGAACGGCCGCGGCCCCAGCCGGTCGGCCAGCGCACCGAAGCGCCGCGAGAGCAGGAAGACGGCGAGCGTGACCGGCAGGAGCGACAGGCCGGCCGCGATCGGCGTGTAGCCGGCGATCTGCTGGAGGTACACCGGCAGGAAAAATGTCGCGGCGCCAATCCCCGCGTATATGGACAGCGTGGCGAGGTTGCCCACGGCGAAGTTGCGCCGACGAAACAGCGACAGCGGCAGCATCGGGTCGGGGGAGCGCCGCTCCTGCGCCACGAACAGCCCAAGGCAGGCCAGGCCGGCGAGCAGGGGAAGCAGCACCAGCGCGTCGCCCCAGCCGTGGGTCGGCTGCTCGATAAGCGCGAGCACCACGCCGGCCAGCCCGAGCGCGCACAGCACGGCGCCGGGCAGGTCCACGTGCCGGTGCACGGTGCGGTCGAGGTGCTCCGGCACGTAGCGGCGGATCAGGTAGAGCGTGACGACAACGGGCACGAGCGAGATGGCGAACACCAGCCGCCACGACCAGACCTGAATCAGGACTCCGCCGAGGAACGGCCCGACCAGGCCGGCCACGCCGCCCCACGCGGTCCAGGAGCCGATCGCGGCGCCGCGCTCGTTCTCGTCGAAGGTGTCCACGATCACGGCAAGCGTGCTGGGCACGAGAAGAGCGCCGGCGCCGCCCTGGAGGGCACGGGCGGCGATGAGGAGCTCGGCATTGGGCGCCACCGCGCAGACGATCGACGTGACGCCAAACGCGGCGACGCCGATCGTGAACACGCGCCGCCGGCCGTAGAGGTCGCTGAGCGAGCCGCCGATCAGGATCAGCGAGCCCAGCATCAACAGGTACGCCTCGATCACCCACTGCTGGGTGGCCAGTCCCGAGTGCAGGTCGCTGCGGATGGCCGGCAGCGCGACGTTCACCACGGTGCCGTCGACGAACACGATCGCCGATCCGAGGATCGAGGCGACGAGCGTCAGCCGCTTTGCGCGCTCGCCGATCGCCGGCTGGGGGGCCACCCCCCCGACTCTAACTCCCGCTGCGCACGAGCTCCTGGACGTACGCGAAGACCTGGCCGGTCCCGGTCACGTTCCAGGGGTCCACCACCACGGAGTCCTCGGGCACCAGCCGCAGGACGTCCTCGTACTCGGAGTGGTTGGTGGCCACGATCACGGCGTTGGCGCCGGCGAGGGCGGAATCGAGCGGCTCGGTGCCCTCCGCCACGTGGGGGTCGTGGCGGGCCACGTGCGCCAGCTCGCGCTCGAGCAGGCGGATCAGCTTGGAGGACAGCGAGTCGCGCGTGTCGTCCGAGTTGCGCTTGAAGGTGAGCCCGAGCACCGCGACCTTGCAGTCGCGCAGCGAGCCGCCCAGGCGGCGCTTGAGCCCCTCGACCAGGAACAGCGGCACCGACTCGTGCACGCGCGAGACGCTGAGCAGCATGCCGGGTGAGCTGGAGCGCTCCTCCGAGAACGCGAAGTCCTTCCGCAGGCACGTGCCCGCGGTGAGCCCCGGCACCGCCATCCCGCCGCGCGGGTAGTCGTGGTTGATCAGATCGATCACGTCGAAGACGTTGGCCCCGTACTGCTCGCACTCCATCATGAGGAGGTTGGGCAGCGCGAACTGCGTGTAGCGGAGGATGTTGGTCCAGATCTTGGCCAGCTCCGCCTGGACCGGCGTTGTGTGCACGATCTCGGTGCCGAACACCTCGAACAGCCGCGCCGCGCTCTCGCCCGAGCCGTCGCCCACCCCGCCGATGACGCACGGCAGCGTGGCGATCTCCTCGAGGAAGTGGTTCTCGGCTATCCGCTCGGGCGCGTGCGCCACGAAGATGTCCTCGCCAACCCGGAACTCGCGCCGCTGCTCGAGGTAGCCGGCCACCCAGTCGGTCGTGCCGGGCGCGACCGTGGAGCGCAGGATGATGGTCTGGCCCTCACGCAGGAGCGGCAGCAGGTCGTCGACGGCGCCGCGGATCTGCGACACGTCGATCTCGACGTGCACGTAGGTGGGCGTGCCCAGCGTGAGGACCACGTAGTCCGCGCTGGCGGCGTCCTGGATCCGCTCCGACAGTCGCAGCCGGCCCGTGGGCAGCACCCGCTCGAGCAGCTCCTGCGTGCCCGTCTCCTGGAACGGCATCCGGCCCTCGCCCACGAGCTCGAGCACGCGCGGCTCGCGGTCGATGCCCACGACGTCCACGCCGCGGTCGGCGAAGGAGAGGGCCAGCGGCAGGCCGATCCTGCCCAGTCCCACGATCGCGACGGTTGCCGCCATCGCGGCGAGACTAGCGCGCTGTGCGGAACGTGGCGGCGGCCGCGCGCTCGCGGACGAGCTGCCGGCCGAAGGCGGCCATGAAGCGCGGGTTGTAGTACAGGTAGCGCGGCAGCAGCCGTCGCGGCTCCTGGGCGATCCGGTAGGTCCACTCGAGCCCGCGCCTCTGCATGCTCTCCGGCGCCTGCGAGATGCGCCCCGAGTGGAAGTCGAAGGCCGCGCCCACGGCGCACATGACCGGGACGTCCAGCTTGTGCCGCATCCGGGCCATCCACTTCTCCTGCTTGGGCACGCCGATGCCCACCCACAGCACGTCCGGCTGGGCGGCATTGATCTGCCGGGCCAGCTGGTCCTCCTCGGCCACCGTCAGCGGCCGGAACGGCGGCGAGTAGCCGCCCACGATCTTCATGCCCGGGTTGACCGTGTGCATGTTGTGCGCGAGCTGGGCGAGCGAGCCCTGATCGCGGCCGCCGTACAGCCACACCCGGTGGCCGTGCTCGCGGCAGCGCCGGTCGTAGCGACGCATCAGCTCCGGGCCGTACACGCGGTTGGGCAGGTTCTCGCCGAGCAGGTTGGCGGCCCACACGAGCGGCATGCCGTGGGGAACCGTCAGCGTGGAGCCCAGCACCGCCGCCCGCATCTCGGGATCGGTGTTGGCCACCATCACCGCGTGGACGGCGACGCAGCATACGTAGCCCCGGTCGCCGCGCTCGATCATCCCGTCCATGACGTCCATCGCCTGGGCGTAGTCGGTCATCGCGATCGG
>JAXDIC010000125.1:0-5057 GCA_034664185.1 Thermoleophilaceae bacterium | reverse complement strand
TGGTCTCCAGGTGGACCGGCACGTCGAACTGGTCGATCGACTGCTCCTTGAGCTGGTCGACCAGGTCCTTGGCCAGGATCTTCGGGTAGCCCGGCACGTCGTAGATCCACTTCTCGGGGTAGAGCGTTGTCAGCTGGCCGCCCAGCTCGGGCAGCGAGTCGACGATCCGCGAGCTGGCCTCGCGCATGCCGGCCCAGAAGGACACGATCATCCCGACCGGCCCAGCGCCGATCACGGTGATGTCGCGGATCTCGCCGTCTGCCTCGATGTCGGGTCTGCTGCCGTTGGCGCTCATGTCAGGCGGTGGTCGGTTGCGCTGCCACGGCCTCTCCGTCCAGCGCGTCCAGCGCGCGCTCGACCGAGGCCGAGATGCAGGTGAAGATCGGGGTCTCGCTCTCCGTGAAGGCGCTGGACTCCGTGCCCCTCAGCTCCTGCACGAGATCGAGGAACTCGCCGGGATCGTCTGCGTTGAACGAGACGACGAACTCCTGATCGTCGAGACCGAAAGAGTACGCGGTGTTGATCTCGATCGACCCGTAGCGGCGGCCCGTCTCGATGTGCCCCTTCATGATCCGCATGCGCTCCTCCGGGGGCAGGCGGTACCAGTCGCGCCGCTTGGACAGCGGGTACACGATCAGGTAGCGGCGCTCGCTGCCGGCGCGCGGCTCCAGCGGCTGGGGCTCGTCGGAGTAGACGGACTCCTTGGTCATCGCCAGGTAGGAGTGGCTGATGTCGGCCCAGCGCATCAGCCCGCTCTGGTTGAGGAGCACGTGCAGCTCGTGGATCGGCTCGAGCCGAGGGCTGGACACCCGGAGCATCAGGTCGGCGTCGCCGCGGGTGCCCACCAGCGAGTACGTGCGCAGGAAATGGTCCTCCGCGAAGTCGGTGCAGGCCGCCGCGAACTCGCGCTTGCCGCGCGCCCGCTCCTCGGGATCGAGGCGCCGCCACGCAGGGTCGAGCTTGAGAAAGGTGAACTTGACGAAATGCCGGTTGGCCACGCTTCATAGAGTGTAGAAATGCGCCGAATAGCCGCTTTCGTGGCCGTCGTCGGCGCCGTGGCCCTGTGCCTGGGCGCCGCCTCGGCCGCGCAGGCCAAGCCGCGCGCGCTGATCGCCTTCATACCCACGCAGCCGGCTCCCAAGATGCCGCTGCTGTTCCAGCTGGCCGAGCGCGACTTCTCCTACGGCGTCGCCAGCCCCACGCTGGGCGCCTACTTCAAGCGGCAGATGCTGCTGGACATAAGCGCCGGCAGCCGGATTGCCAACCGCGCCTACTCCGACCCGATCAAGCGGCTGGATCTGGTGCCGGGCCCTGGTGGCGACGGGCGGGTCAAGGGCTGGCGGCTGGCGGCCAAGCGAGCTCGCGACGCGCCCGGCGACGTGGTGGCGGGTCTCCTCGGCGGCACGGTGCAGCGCGCCGGGGGACGGGTGGGGTACGCCGGCGTGGTGGGCTTCCAGCAGACCGAGGCCGTCGTGGCGGCCAACCTTCGAGGTCACGTCGACGAGGTGTCGCTGGGAACGATCGGCACCTTCGCCCCGCGCGCCCTGCGCGTCTGGCAGCACTCCGACCTGCTGGTCGCCCGCTTCCCGAACGACGAGAGCGGCCTGGCCGCCCTGGATCACATCGTGGCCGCCCGCCAGCCCGGCGACCTGATCCTGGTGGTGCGGGCCCCGCCGGCCGGCCGCGGCCGGCTCCTGCCCACCGGCCTGCTGGGTCCGGGCTCGAAGGGGGACGTGCTCTACTCGCCCACCACCCGGCGGGTGGGGCTGGTCGCGGCCACCGACTTCGCGCCCACGGTGCTGCACCACCTCGGCATCGCCATCCCCAAGAAGATGGAGGGACGGGTCATCGAGAGCCGCCCCGACGGCAGCGCGGAGGCGGTGCGCGAGCGGATGGCGCGGCTGGACGTGATCCTGGGCCGGCGGCCGTCGGCCATCAACGATTGGTTCTTCGCCTTCTGCGGGCTGACTCTGGTGCTCGGCCTCGCGCGCGGGCGCGCGGGAGTGAACACGGCGGTGCGGATCGGATTCCTGGGTGCGCTCTGGCTCCCGGGGGTGGCGCTGCTCACGGCCGCGATGCTGCCGTCGCGGACGGTCGAGCTGCTGATCCTCTCGCTGGGGTCGCTCGCGCTGGGGGCGGTGGTCGACCGCATGGTGCCGTGGCCGCTTGCGCCGGCCGTGCCGGCGGCCGTGGTGTTCGGGGCGCACGCGATCGACCTGGCCAGCGGATCGCCGCTGATCGGGGCCTCGCTGGCCGGGCCCAACCCGAAGGGCGGCGCGCGCTTCTTCGGGATCGGCAACGAGCTGGAGATCCTGCTCAGCCTGGAGGTGCTCTTCGGCCTGGGCGCCCTCCTGGCGGCGGTGTCCGCCCGCTACGTCCGCTGGGGGTTCGCCATCGGCTGCCTGGTGGCCGCGGCCATCATCGGATCCGGACGCCTTGGCGCCGACGTGGGCGGCGTGATCACGCTTGGCGGCGGAGCGGCTGGAGCCGTGCTCGCCTCCTACGGACGCCGTCCCAGCCGGCGGGCGCTGGCCCTGGCGGCGTTCGTGCCGTTCGCGGCCGTCGCGGCGCTGATCGGGCTCGACCTCGTCACCTCGGGTGGGGCCCACCTGACGCGGACCGTGGTGCACGGCAACGGCGCCGGTGACCTCCTGGACATCGTCAAGCGGCGGCTGATCATCTCTGTCAGCGGCCTCAAGCGCGTCTCCACGGCCATCACCTGCGGGATCGGGATCGTGCTGTTCTGGCTGGGCGTGAAGCGCCGGGACGAGCTCTTCGCACCGCTCCGCGGCCACCCCGCCTTCAGGGCCGGCATATGGGGCGCGTTCACGGCCACGATCGTCGGGACGCTGGCCAACGACTCGGGTCCGCTGATCTTCGAGGCCGGGCTGATGCTGCTCCTGCTGGCCACCGGATACGCCCGCGGGCGACCGGAACCTGCGGTCCGCGCACAGGGTCCGGTGGCCGAACCTACGAAAAATCAAGGTGTCAGGCCCCAAACGGTGGGCTAGGATGGCCCCGGTGCGCATAGCCCTCGTTTCCCCGTACTCATACACGTACCCGGGCGGGGTGATCAGGCATGTGGAGGCCTCGGCGGAGGAGTTGCTGCGCCGTGGGCACGACGTGCGCCTGTTCGCCCCGTACGACCCGGATGACCGTCTGGCGCGCGTGACGCATCGCGGCGCCCGTCCCGAGCCGCGCGAGAAGCCCGACCACTTCGTGTCGCTGGGCCGCACGCTGGGGATCCCGATGAACGGCGCCGTGTCGAACGTCTGCGTCAGCCCATATTCGACCGCCGTGCTGGGTCGCGCGCTCCGGGAAGAGAGCTTCGACGTCCTGCACGTCCACGAGCCAAACGGGGCCGTGGCCAGCTGGTTCGCGGTCGAATCGGCGCGGATCCCGGTGGTCGGCACCTTCCACAGCTACGCGACCAAGCGCTTCGCCCACCACGTCGCGGCCAACGTGATCAACGCACGCCGGCTGTACTCCAAGCTGCACGCGCGGATCGCCGTCTCCGAGGCCGCGCGCTGGACCGCGGAGCGCTTCTACGGCGGCAACTACACGATCGTGCCGAACGGCGTGGACCTGTCGGCGGCGCCCTCCGGGCCCCGGCCGGCGGCCGACCACCTCAGGCTCCTGTTCGTGGGTCGCGCGGAGGAGCGCAAGGGCCTGCCGATCCTGCTGCGCGCGTTCGAGGCGCTCCGCGGCACCGGCATCACCGCCCGCCTGACGATCGCCGGGGCCACGCCGGAGGAGGTCGAGCCGTACCTGCTCGATCCCGAGGGCGTGGAGATCCTGGGCCGCGTCAGCGACGGCGAGAAGTGGCGGCTGCTTCACGATTCCGACCTGGTGTGTGCGCCGTCGCTCGGCGGCGAGAGCTTCGGGATGGTGCTGACGGAGGCGTTCGCGGCCGGAACACCGGTCGTGTGCTCCGACATCGCCGGCTACCGCGAGGTGGTGCGCTCGGGCGTGGACGGCCTGCTGGTGCCGGCGGGCGATCCCGTCGGCCTGGGGGAGGCGCTGCACGGCCTGGCCATCGACCCGGACCGCCGCCACCGCATGGCCGCCGCCGCGCGCGACGGCGCCGAGCGGTTCGCGTGGCCGACGGTCACCGGCCAGGTGCTCGACGTCTACCAGACCGCCATCCAGCGCGCCGCCGCCCCAGCCACGCGGACCCAGCGGGCGGGGCTGCGCACAGGCCTCAAGCCCGCCGACGGCCTGCCCCGCAACCCGCCGCGGCGCATCCCGTCGATCGAGCCGGAGCTGCCCGGCGCCGGTCGCAGGCGCGCCGCGCGCCTGGTCCGCCGCGCGGCCGTGGTCGGTGGCGCGGTTGGCGGCATCGGACTGGCGGCCCTCGCGCTCGACCGGATCGGGATCGACTCGATCTTCCAGGCAATGGTCGCGGCCACGCCGTGGTACGTGCTGGTGGCCTTCGCGCTCATGTGCGTCTCGATGCTCGCGCGCGCCGAGTCGTGGCACGCCATCCTCCGAGCGGCGCTGCCCTACGCGCGCGTTCGCCGCCGCCACGCCGTGCGCGGGGTGATGATCGGGGTGCTGATGTCGGCCACGCTGCCCGCCCGACTCGGCGAGCCGTCGCGCGCGCTGATCGTGGCGCGCAGGCTGGGGCGCGTCCGGGAGCGGCTCCCCGTGGTGCTCGGCACGCTGGTGTCGCAGACGCTGCTCAACCTCGTGGCACTGGTCGTGCTCGGCGGTGTGATGTTCGCCACCGTGGGTCTTTTCCGTGGGCACGAGGACGCCCTGATACTCGTGGCCATCGCCCCCGTGGTGGCCCTGCTGCTGGTCGCCCTGGCGCCGGTGGCGCTGCGCAAGGGAGCGCCGTCGCGGTTCGTTCGCGTCCAGAACGCGGCCGCCAAGGCCCGCAGGGCGATGACCGAGGCGCGGCGCGGGCTGCGAGTCTTCCGCAACCCCAAGCTGGGCGCGTGGGCCGCGTTCATGCAGCTCCTGGCCTGGGCCATCCAGTGGCTGGCCTGCTACGCGCTCCTGATCGCGCTCGGGCTCGACCACCAGGCCGGCGTCGGCGCCGCCGCCGCCGTCCT
>JAXDIC010000100.1:0-6057 GCA_034664185.1 Thermoleophilaceae bacterium | reverse complement strand
CGCATGCGCGACTTCTGGTGGCACCCGTACGACGAGTCGATGGGCCGCGCGCTGCACTCGGCGGCGCAGCTCCTGTACGGCCGCGACGCGGACAAGGCCGCGGCGCTGCGCCGGGGCGCTGGGCCGTTCATCCAGCTCGGGCGCAAGTCGCTGAAGGGCGCCTTCAGGCGCTAGGCCGATTCCAAGTCCGGCGACGAGCGCGGACTGGTCCTTGAACGTAACGCTCGTAACGCGCCTGTAACGCCACGCCGGCGCTGACCGGGACCTGGGACCTTTCGAAGTCGCTATGCGGACCAAAAAGGTCCCACGTGCCGGTCAGGGCGAACAGGCCGTTACAGAAGACAGCCAACCGTTACGGAAGACGCACGGCCCGGCGCCCCCCTCATTGCTGCAGTGGGCGAGGCCGGCGGTGGGACGGCACCAGCCCTAAGCCGCCCGCGCCGCCGGCACCAGTCGCAGGCGGTCGGGCAGGAAGGGGATGACCGCTCGCTTGACGTACTCGGCGCCGCCCGCCACCAGCGCGCGGCGAAGCGGCGCGGGCGGGATCGCCGAGAAGCCGTACTGAGAGCGGATCTCCTTGGGCAGCAGGGAGACCGTGATGAAGTTGACCAGCTCGACCAGGGGCTGGGCCACCAGCGGCACCGGCGGCTCCAGGACGATGTCGCGCGCGCGGGTGCGGGCCCAGTCGGTGAGCACGAGAGTGCCGCCGGACAGCATCTCGTCGCCGTACGCGTGCAGCTCCGCGAGCGTGTCCGGCATGTCGCTGTCGCGCAGCCCGAACAGGCGACCGACCACCCTGTAGTCGGCCCAGTAGCCGGCCTTCTCCTCCTGGCTCAGGCGCCCCACGTACATCTCGTAGACGACCATGCCGCTGTCCACCAGCGTGTAGAGGATCCACATGAGCAGCTCGGGGTCGTCGGCGCGGTAGGGCGTGCCGGCCGGGAACGGGCCGGCGGGCTCGCGGATGCGGCCCCGCACGCGACGGTGCATGGCCCGCACGTGGCGAGTGATGCGGTCGGCCTCCTGGCGCGAGCCGAAGCCGATCGTGCGCATGGTCTCGGCAGTACGCGCCAGGCGGTCGTAGGGATTGTCGAGCGCGCCCGAGTGGGCCAGGAGGCCCGCCACGGCCAGCGGGTGCGCGGCCTGCATCAGGAGCGCGCGCGGACCGGACAGCGCTATGGCGCGCTCGCGGTGCACGCGGCGGAACATCGAGTCGTCGCTGAAGTGGCCGGCTAGCGCCATCCCACCCAGGCTACGCGCCGTAGACTGGAATGGACCATGCCAGCCCAGGCCTATGCCGGAAAACAGTGCGTATGCCAGCACCGTCGCGGGATCTGCGACCAGACGTGCGTGCGCGACATGCTGGACACGCCGCTGTACATCGCCTGCCTGCGGCTGTCGGGGCGGTCGTGCCTCGTGGTCGGTGGCGGCGACGTGGGCCTCGAGAAGGTCGAGGGCCTCTTGGCCTGCGATGCCGACGTGACCGTCGTGGCCCCGGACCTGACGCCGGCGCTGCGCGAGCTGGTGGACGAGGGCTCCGTCCGCTGGGAGCGGCGCGAGTACCGGGCCGGCGACCTCGAGGGCAGGTTCCTGGCCATCGCGGCCACCAGCGACACCGACGTGAACATCGCCGTGTACGACGAGGCCGAGCGGCGGGCCATGCTGGTCAACGTCGTGGACGTGCCGCCGCTGTGCAACTTCATCCTGCCGGCCATCGTGCGCACCGGCCCGCTGGCCATAGCCATCTCCACCGCCGGCGCCAGCCCCGCGCTGGCCAAGCGGATGAAGCGCGAGATCGCCGAGAGCTTCGGCGAGCCATACGCCCGCCTGGCGGTGCTCCTCAACGACGCGCGCGGCTGGGCCAAGGCCACGCTGCCCACCTACCAGGACCGCAAGGTGTTCTTCGAGTCGATCGTGAACGGCGACCCCGACCCGGTGGAGCTGCTGCGCTCGGGCGACGAGCAGGCGGTGCTCGACCTGATCGCGGCCGCGCAGCGAGCAGCCGCGGTTCCCGCATAGCCGGCCTCTCCCACATCGACTCCGAGGGCCGCGCGCGGATGGTCGACGTGGGCGGGAAGCCCGTGACCGACCGCCGCGCCGTGGCGCGCGCAGTGGTGCGGATGTCGCCGGAGACTGCCGCGACGGTGGAGCGCGGCGACGCGCCGAAGGGCGACGTCCTGGGCACCGCGCGCATCGCCGGCATACAGGCCGCCAAGCGCACAGCCGAGCTGATCCCGCTGTGCCACCCGCTGCCGCTGTCGTTCGTGGACGTGGCCATCGAGGTGGATGCCGTGGCGGGCGTGGTCACCTTGACGGCCGAGGCGCGAACCAACGCGCGGACGGGCGTGGAGATGGAGGCCATGACCGCCTGCGCCGTGGCCGCGCTGACGGTCTACGACATGGTCAAGGGGCTGGAGCGCGGCGTGGAGGTTGCCGAGGTGGCGCTGCTCGAGAAGTCGGGCGGCAAGCAGGACTGGAAGCGCTGATGCGCGCGGCGGTGCTCACGATCTCCACGAGCGTGTCCGAGGGCGGGTCCGAGGACGTGTCGGGACCCCAGCTGGTGCGCCTGTGCGAGGCCGCGGGCCTGGAGGTCCGCCACGAGACGCTGCCGGACGACCGCGCGGCGATCGCCGAGGCGCTGGAGCGGCTGGCCGACCGTGAGGGCTTTCGCTTCGTGTTCACGACCGGCGGCACCGGCATGACGCCCGATGACGTGACCCCGGAGGCCACCCGCGACGTGCTCGACCGCGAGGCCCCCGGCTACGCCGAGGCGATACGCCTGGAGTCGCGCAGCCACACGCCGCTCGGCATCCTCACGCGCGGCGTGTCCGGCATCCGCGGACGCACGCTGATCGTGAACCTTCCCGGCTCGCCGAAGGCCATCGGCCAATCGTGGCCGGTCATCGAGCCGACGCTGCGGCACGCCGCAGAGACGCTCGAGCGTGGCTGACGCGATCGCGCTCGAAGGGCTCGAGCGCCGCTACGGGGACCGCCCGGCGCTGACCGGCGTCTCGGTGCGCGTGGCCGAGGGCCAGACGCTGGCGGTGTTCGGCGCCAACGGCGCCGGAAAGACGACGCTGCTGCGCGTCTTGGCCACGCTGCTGCGCCCGCACGCCGGCGCGGTGGCGGTGCTGGGGGCGAGCCTGCCGGGCGAAGCGTGGAGGGCGCGGGCCCGGATCGGGCTGCTGGCCCACGAGCCCCTGCTCTACCCGGACCTGACCGCGCGCGAGAACCTGCGCTTCCACGCGCGCCTGCACGGGGTCGCGCTCGAGCGCGTGGACGAGCTGCTGCGCCAGGTGGGGATGGAGTCGCGCGCCGGCGATCCCGTGCGCGAGCTCTCGCGCGGCATGGTGCAGCGCGTGGCCGCCGCGCGGGCGGTGCTGCACGATCCCGCGCTGCTGCTGCTGGACGAGCCCCGGGCCGGCCTCGACCCCGGCGCGGCCGAGCAGCTGGAGCCGCTGATCGGGCGCTCGTCGGGACGCACGCGCGTGCTTGTGACCCACGACGTGGACCGGGGCCTGCGCGAGGCGGACGTGGTGCTTGGTCTGCGCGCGGGCCGGGCGGAGCTGGCGGGCGGTCCCGGCGACGCCGGCGAGGTCAGGCGGCTGTACGCGTGATCCGGCCCGCCCTGGCGATCCTGCGCAAGGACCTCCGGCTGGAGCTCCGCACGCGCGAGTCGGTGCCGGCCATGGCGCTGTTCTCGGTGACCGTGTTCGTGCTGTTCCACTTCGGGCTCCACCGCAACGCGCTCGACGGCGCGCTGGCGTCCGGCGTCCTGTGGGTCACGCTGCTCCTGGCCACCGTGCTCGGCGTCAATCGCCTGTTCGCCTCCGAGCGCGAGGGGAGCGCCCTGGACGGCATTCTGCTCGCCCCCATCGATCGCACGGCCGTCTACCTGGCCAAGGCCGCCGGCCTGTTCCTCTACCTGGTGCTGCTGGAGCTGGTGGCCGTGCCGGCGTTCGCGGTGCTTCTTCTGGGCCCTGGGATCGGCGGCGCGTTGCCCGAGCTGATCGCGATCCTGCTGCTGGCCGACCTCGGCCTGGCGGCGGTGGGCGCGCTGGTGTCCGGCCTGGCCGCCGAGGCCCGCGCGCGGGACCTGGTCGTACCGCTCCTGCTCCTGCCGCTGCTGGTGCCCGTCCTGATCGCCGCCGCGCGCGCCACGGAGCCATTCCTGGCCACCCACGCCGGCCCGCACGGGCTGGCCAAATGGCTGGGCTTCATGGGGGTCTACGATACGGTCTTCCTCCTGCTTGCAGTGGCCGTATTCGACTATCTCCTGGAGGACTAGATCACGCCCAGACCCCTCTTCGGCAGAGGACTCCGCGCCCTCTCAATAGCCACCGCGATCACCCTCGCGGCCGCCACCGCGCTGATCTTCTTCTACGCGCCGCTGGAGGCCGACCAGGGCGTGCGGCAGAAGATCTTCTACATCCACGTGCCGATGGCGATCGTGGCGCTGGGCGGCTTCGTGGCCGGAGGGCTGATGGCCATCCAGCACCTGCGCACGCGCGACCGCTCGTGGGACATGCGCTCCTACGTGGCCATCCACCTGTCGATCGTGCTGGGCGTGGGCGTGCTCATCACGGGCGCCATCTGGGCGCGCACGTCGTGGGGCGTGTGGTGGGACTGGAACGAGCCGGTGCTGGTCTCGTTCCTGATCGTCTTCCTCCTGTACTGCTGCTATCAGCCGCTGCGCTTCTCGATCTCGGATCCCGAGCGGCAGGGACGCTACGCGGCCGTGTTCGCGATCGCCGCCGGCGCGTTCGTGCCGATCAACTTCGTGGCCGTGCGCCTGGCCGCGCCGCACGTCCACCCGCGCGTGCTGTCGGAGACGGGCGGCCACCTGCCAGGCAAGATGATGCTCACGTTCTACGTATCGCTGCTCGGCGTGGCGCTCCTGTACGTCACGCTGTGGAAGCTCGAGCTGACGTCGAAGAACGCGGCCGACCAGCTCAAGCGCCTGCGCGCGCGCTTCGACGAGACGCCGCCCGGCGAGCCGCTGGCCGACGCGCCCCCCGAGCCGGTCGGGGTCAGCTGATGGCGCTCCTGCTACTCGCCTCGGCCGCTGGCAAGTACGTGGCCGGCGCCTACCTCGTCTTCCTCGCGCTCGTGCTGATCTACGTGGCCATCATCGCGGCCAAGATCGCGCGCATCGAGCGCGAGCTGCACACGCTGGCCGAGCTGGCGGAGAAGCGCGGCCGATGAGCGTCTCGCTGCTGGCACTGGGCGTCTCCCACAAGACCGCGCCCGTGGCGCTGCGCGAGCGGCTGGCGCTGTCCGAGGGCCGCGCGTCGGGCTTCCTGGCCGAGCTCGTGGCCCACGACGAGATCCGCGAGGCGGTGACGATCTCCACCTGCAACCGCACCGAGCTGTACCTGGTGGTCGGCGACGTGGTGGAGGCCGAGAGCACCGCGCTGGGCGCCCTGGCGCGCCAGGCCGGCATGCCGCCCACCGAGCTGCTGGGACGCCTCTACGCGCTGCGCGACGCCGAGGCCGTGCGGCACCTGTTCAGCGTGGCGGCGGGACTCGACTCGATGATCGTCGGCGAGGCCGAGGTGCAGGGCCAGGTCAAGCGCGCCTACGAGCTGGCGCTGGTCGAGGGCGTGACCGGCCCGATCTCCAACCGCCTGTTCCGCGACGCCCTGGGCGCCGGCAAGCGCGCTCGGACCGAGACCGCCATCGCCCGCTCGCACGTGTCCCTGTCCAGCGTGGCGGTGGACCTGGCGCGCGCCACGCTCGGCGAGCTGACGTCGCGCCGCGTGCTGATCGTCGGCGCCGGCGAGAACGGCGAGCTGACCGCCCAGGCGCTGCACCGCAACGGCGCGCACACGGTGTTCGTGGCCAACCGCCGCTACGACCGTGCGATCGGGCTGGCGCAGCGCTTCGGCGGACAGGCGGTCCGCTTCGACGAGCTTCCGGCCCAGCTCGCAGAGGTGGACATGGTGGTCACCTGCACCTCCTCGCCGCACCAGATCGTCGGCCGTGACGAGATGGCGCTGGTGCACGAGCAGCGCGAGGGGCGCACGCTCTTGATGATCGACATCGCGGTGCCGCGCG
>JAXDIC010000052.1:0-7792 GCA_034664185.1 Thermoleophilaceae bacterium | reverse complement strand
CGACGCCGTCACGTTGGCGTGCTGCCCGCCCGGGCCCGACGACCGGCTGGCGCGCAGCTCGATCTCCGCCAGCGGGATCGCGACGCCGCGCGCGACCGGCATCGGGTCGTCCATCTGGCCCCGCTAGGTCGTCATCCCGGTGAACTGCCCGCCGGTCACGTTGAGCACCTGGCCGTGCACGTAGTTGGACCACGGCGAGCAGAGGAAGAACACGCCGCCGGCGGCCTCCTCGGGGGTGCCGGGGCGTCCCAGCGGGATCAGCATCGCGGCCATGCCGCGCAGCTGGTCGGGGATGCCCAGCTGCACCTTCTCGCCGCCGATCTCCATCGTGTTGGACTCCTCCTTGGAGGCGGTCAGGCGCGTCTCGATGTAGCCGAACGCCACGGCGTTCACGTTGATCTTGAACTGGCCCCACTCCTTGGCCAGGGTCTTGGTCAGGCCCACCACGCCCGCCTTGCCCGAGGAGTAGTTGGCCTGGCCGGCGTTGCCCATCGTGCCCGAGATCGACGAGACGTTGACGACCTTGCGGAAGACCTCCACGCCCTCCTCGCGCTCCTTCTTGGCGGGCTCGCGCAGGTGCGGCGCCGCGGCGCGCAGGACCCGGAACGGGACGATGTTGTGGATGTCGAGCATGCGCTGGAACTGGTCGTCGGACATCTTGTGGATGGGCGCGTCCAGCGTGTATCCCGCGTTGTTCACGATGATGTCGATCCTTCCGAAGGCGTCGACCGCCGCCTTGACCAGCTCGTCGCAGGCGCCCTCCTTGGTCAGGTCGCCCGCGTAGACCGCGGTCTCGCCGGAGATCTCACCGGCGGTCTGCTCGGCCACGTCGCCGTCGAGGTCGTTGATCAGGACCTGGGCGCCCTGCTCGGCGAGCAGCTCCGCGGTGGCGCGGCCGATGCCGCGCGCCGAGCCGGTGACGATCGCCGCCTTGCCGTCGAGTACTCCCACTGATGGCTCTCCTTCTCGCTTTCGGGGTGAGCGGGCATCATGACGACCCGCGACCGTGGGCGCTCAGTCGCCGGGAGCCGCCCGCGTCGTGTCGTTCGCGTTCGGACCGGGGGCGGGTGGGGTGGAGTGGGCGCCCTTGATCGCCCGCCACAGCAGCTGGTCCATCTTGTGCTGGGGCACCTGGTCGAGGCTGCGGACGTCGACGCCCTTCATGGCGGCGCGGTTGGCCGCACTCGCCGGGTTCCGCGCGTTGATGTCGATCGTGGGTGGGATCGCGGTGTACGGGCCGGGGTTCGTGCGGGTGGCGTCGAAGGCGTCGTACATCGGCGTGCCGAGCGCGTCGAAGAGGTTCATCGGATTCATCCCGATCGGGATCTCCGCGGTGCGGATGACCGACGGGAAGTCGTAGCGGGTGTGCACCACGGCGCCCTGCTTGGCGTACGGGCTGATGGCGAACGCCGGGATGCGGTGCGCGTCCAGGTGGTCGGCGCCGTCCTGCGAGTCGTCCTCGACCACCAGGATCAGCGAGCTGTTCCAGACGGACGAGTGCGAGATCAGGTCCACCACCTGGCCGAGCGCGTAGTCGTTCTCCGCGACCATCGCCTGGGGGGTGCGGCGGCCGGCGGAGAGGATCTGGGTGTGGTCGCTGGGCAGGACCAGGTAGTTGAGCGCCGGCACGTTGCCCTGTGCCTGCTGGAGCAGGAAGTGCTGCCTGAAGCAGTCGAAGCGCGACTCGGAGCCCGCGGGCGCACCGGGCGGCGCGGTGGAGTCGTAGGTCTCGCGCTTGTTGATCGCGTCCGTGCCGATCGAAGCGTCGTTCGGGTAGCACTCGAGCGGACCGGTCACCCCGGAGCCCAGGTCGGACTTGGCGAACTTCCGCTGCACCTGCTGGTTCTCCGCGGGCGTGCGGTCCTTGTCCGTCAGCGGCACGTCGCCGGCGATCGCCTCGCCGTAGTTGAAGTACGAGATTCCCTGGTTCTCGGCCTGGTCGAACAGGAAGCCCTTGGCGGGCCAGGTGATCGCGTACACGCCGAAGTCGTACGGGCGCTTGCGGCCGGCGTAGTTCTGGTGCCAGTTCTTGGTGACGTAGTCGGAGACCGCCGAGGCCGACGACCAGAAGTGGCCGTCGATCGAGGCCTCCGAGTTGGCGAACACGTGGTCGAGCAGCGGGAAGCGCTTGGCCAGCGCGTGGGCGTTGGGAGTCAGCTTGTCGCCGAACAGCGTGAGCTTGGGGTCGCCGTTGCCGCGCGGGTCGTTGCCCAGCACCTGGTCGTAGGTGCGGTTCTCGCGGACGATGTAGAAGACGTGCTTGATCTTGCCCCCGCCGGGCGCGCCAGGCGGCACGATGGGCGATCCGGCCGGAGCCTGCTGGGCGTTGGTCGGCTTGAGCTGACGGGTGACCTGGGCGCTGAAGGCGGTCATCTGCTTGGACTTCTCGGGGAACGGCAGGACGCCCGAGGTGCCGGACACGATCGAGGGCAGGTAGCCGAAGCTGTTGATCTGGTTGTCGGAGTCCTTGGACGACAGGGGATTCGGTCCGTTCGGATTCGGCCCCACGCCGAATCCCTTGGCGGCCACCCAGACCAGCTCCTTGCGGTGCGGCGTGGCGTCGGTCATGACCGGGTACGAGGCCGTCGGCACGCGCCCGATCAGGGGCGGGGCGGCGAGCTCCTTGCCCGGAATCGTCTTACGCCCGATGCCCTTGCGGTGGGATGGCTTGCCCAGGTGGCAGGGCGAACGGAGCCTGAACATGGCAACGGCATCCTCGCCCGAGTCGGCGCTCATCAGGTAGCAGCCGTAGTGGTCGATGCTGACCTGAGTGGGGGACGTGCCCACGCCCTGCGGTCGCCGCACCGACAGCTGGCGGTCGAGGGTCATGCTCTTCGTGTCGATCGCGGCGATCTGGTCGCCGTTGGCCACGGCCACGTAGGCGCGGTCGGCCGTCGGGTCGGCGGCGATCCCCTCGGGGTGCGACAGGTGCGCGGCCACCTGGATGTCCTTGATCTTCGTGGCCGTCTTCAGGTCGATCACCGAGACGGTGCCGTCGGCCTCGTTCGACACCAGGCCCCTGCCGTCGCGCGCGATCGCCGCGCCGTAGGGGTAGCTGCCCACCTTCACGTAGCGAACGGTCTTGGTCTTGGTGTCGATCACCGCTGCGCGGTCGGCCAGGTTGAGGGCGGCCAGCAGGGTCTTGCCGTCGCCACTTATCGCCAGGTCCCGGGGCCAGGAGATGGGGGTGGTGTTGGTGGGCGGGAAGTCCTGCGGAATCGGAGGACCGACCGGGAACTGGCCCTGCGCCGCCAGCGCCTGAGGAGCCGTGACGCCGGACGGCGGCGGCACGGGGATGGTGCCCGCGCGCACGGCGACGCCGGTGTGCCCGTCGTAGTGGAAGACGTGGATCACGTCGCCCTCCTTGCCCGGGGTCCCGGCGGGCGACTGCTGATCCTTGTGCTCGGACTCCGGGGTGCCGGACACGTACGCCGTGCGGTTGTCGTGCGCCATCGTGATGCCGCCGTCCAGGCCGGGCATCGGGATGGTCTGCACGAGGCGGCCCACGCGCTTGGCCCGCCGCTTGTTGCAGGCGCGTGCCTTCTTCTTGCCGCGCGCGGTGCTGCTGTTCGGGCAGTTGATCGCGGGGGCCACCTCCACGATCCGGATGTCGTTGCGGCCGCGGCCGGCCGACAGGGTCCAGAGGAAGCGGCCGTTACGGGTCAGGGCGCCGCCGCCGGGGTGGTTGCCCAGCGTGGTCAGCTTGCCGGGCGGGGTCAGCAGCCGGCCACTCGGCTGGAGCCGCTTGGCCGGACCGACCTCGTTGGTCGGCGCCAGCCCGGCCAGCGCGATCGCGCCGAACATAGCCGCAATCGCCAGGACGGCGATCGGTAGTGCGCGAATCCCCCTCACCGCGTCCCATGGTTGCACGGCGGTCCTGGGCCGCGTGTCACCCGCCGGTTAACGGCGGCCCTGCGGGCCGTGGGACCGGTGCAGGCGTATTGAGCGGAAGCCCCGGGTATCACCCTGCCCATGCATTGGGTGCCGCCAGACGGGGGCGAGTTCTACCGCCCGCCCCCAAAGGGACGCATCGCCCGCGGCCTCGAGCTGACTCGCAAGTCGTGGGAGCTGCTTTGTGGAGAGCGCCGGCTCTGGGTGCTCCCGGCGATCTCCGCGGTCGCGGTCGCCGTCGCTGCGGCGGCCATCTTCGTACCCGCTGCCTTCCTGCTTCGCCACCACGGCTGGAAGATCTCCGTTCTCGTGGCCAGCACAGCGGCCGCGCTACCACTCACACTGATCTCGACCTTCTTCAACGTGGCATTCCTCGCCACGGTCGATGCACATGCGCGCGGGCGCGAGCTCGGCATCCGCGACGCGCTCCGCTTTGCCCGCTCGCGCTTCCGGGCGATACTGGCGTGGTCCCTGCTCGCGACGCTGGTGGGGTCCGCGCTGCGTGCGCTGGAGAACGTGAACGGAGCCGATCTCGTCGCTCGTCTCTTCTCCGCCCTGGCCGGGCTGGCGTGGTCGCTGGCCACGTACTTCGTCATACCGATCCTGGCCATGGAGCAGCTGAGCGTGCGCGAGTCGATGAAGCGGTCCGCTCAGGTGTTCCGGCGCCAATGGGGACCGCAGGTCACCGGCGACCTCGTGATCAGCGCGTTCTTCGGGATCCTGGTCATGCCGGGGCTGTTCACCGCCTTCGCCGGCTACACGACGCTTAGCAACGGAAACACGGCGGCGGGAGTCATCGTCGTGGCGATAGCGGTGCTCCTGGTGGCGCCGGTCCTCGTCATGTCGAACGCCATCACCCAGGTCTTCAGCCTCGCCGTCTATCGGCATGCGATGGGCGCTCCTCTGCCCACGCCCTTCACCGAGGAGGACGTCCGGGCGGCGTTCAAGCCGAAGAAGCCGCCGTTCTGGCGGCGCTGGCGGAGGAAGGGCGCTGAGAAGGAGTAGAGGCTGTTGTTGCGGGGGCCGGCCGGCCTAGCGGCCGGGTTGCGGGTACTGCGAGCGCATCATCGCGTCCCACCCGCGGTCGGGCATCAGCCGGCGGATGCCCAGCATCACCCGCGCCGAGGCGGTGACCACGTAGCGCGGCTTGGGCCGGCGGCTGTCGATCGCTCGCTCGATGGCGTGCGCCACCGCGTCCGGGCCGGCGCCCAGGCGCGCCATCGGCCCCTCGTACGCGCTGGCGGTCAGATCGGCCACCGACTTGTTGAACTTGGCGTACGCGCCGTCCTCGCTCGTCGCCTCGATCGACCCAACCGCGGTCTCGCCGAACTGGGTCGTGATCAGGCCCGGCTCGATGATCGACACATCGACGCCGAAGCTGCGCACCTCGAAGCGGAGCGCGTCGGAGATCGCCTCCACGGCGTGCTTGGTGGCGTGGTAGATGCCGCCGCCCGGGAACACCAGCTTGCCGCCCATCGAGCTGACGTTGACGATCCGGCCGTAGCCCTGGCGGCGCATGCCCGGCAGCGCCAGCTGGCACATGCGGATGAGCCCGAACACATTGGTCTCGAACTGGCGCCGGACCTGCTCCATCGGCACGTCCTCGATGGCGCCCGACTGGCTGTAGCCGGCGTTGTTCACCAGGGCGCCCACGGCGCCCTCCGCCTGCTCGACCGCCGCCACGGCGGCCGTCATCGACTCCTCGTCGGTCACGTCGAGCGCGAGCAGCTTGCAGCCCTTGCCCTCCAGGTCGGCGATCGACTCCAGCCGCCGCGCGGTGGCGTAGACGTTGTGGCCGCTTCCCGCCAGCCGCTCGGCCGTCGCGCGGCCGATGCCCGTGGAGCAGCCGGTGATGAGTACGGCCTTCGAAGGCTCCGCCATTGCCGGGGAGACTACGACGACCGCGACATGCGAGACGCCCCCCAGCTAATGTCTCAAGCGATGTCGGGCCGCCGGATCAGGGGAGTCGCGCTTGCGATGCCGGTCGCGCTCGCCGTGCTGGCGATCGCGTCGCCGGCCGGCGCGGTCGCCAAGAAGAAGCACGCCACCGGCGCCAAGGCGCCGGTCACGCGCATCGAGATACCGGTGCGCTCCGAGGCGCCCAGCCGCAAGCGGGTGAAGGAGTCGTACGTCAGGCTGCGTTCGCCGCTGCCGGCCGACGCCGGCCCGCGCCCGGCCGCGTGCGACTGGATCAGCTACCTGCGCTTCCGCGACGCGCGCGGCCCGCGCAAGGCCACGAAGGCCGACGCCGTGTTCGTCACGATGCCCGGGATCTTCGCCGGCGCGTCGATGCTCGATCAGTTCGCGCGCAACGTCGTGCGCGTGGCCGCGGCGCACGGGCGCCACGTGGAGGTCTGGACGCTGGACCGGCGCTCGAACTGCGCCGAGGACCACACCGGGGTCGACGCCGCCGCGCGCGCCCGCGACTACCGGGTCGCCCTCAACTACTACTACCACGGGGCCACCGTCAACGGGCACAAGTTCGCGGGCTTCCGCTCCGAGCAGGATGCGTCGTTCCTGAAGGCGGTCGGGCTGGGGCAGACGGTGCGCGACGAGTACACGGTCATCACGCGCGGCATGCCGGCGAAGCTGCGACGGAAGAAGGTCTTCTGCGGCGGCCACTCGCTGGGAGGCCCGCTGACCACGGCGTTCGCCGACTGGGACTTCGACGGCAATCCGGCCACCACCGCCGACGCCGGCTACAACCAGTGCGCCGGGTTCTTCGCGCTGGACACGCGGCTCAACCTGGCGACCGGCGGAGGCGGGTCCGGTGGCGGGTCGTCCAGCGTCGGCGTCGCGCAGGGGCTGGCGGCCGGCAGCGCCGGGTCGCCCTACGTCAACGCCGCGCCGTTCACGCCCGAGACGATCCAGGCGGTGATGCCCACCGCCGAGGCCGCCTTCTTCGAGCCGCAGGCCGAGAGCCAGGTCATCAACCTGCTTCCGGACGACGCCAACTTCAAGGTGACCTTCCGCACGCTCTACTCGCGCGACCCGGTGAACGCGGCCACGCAGATGCCCAGCGTGCGCGACTTCCGCACGACCAACGAGGTGGCGCTGGCCAGCGTGTTCGACGACAACGCCGCGCCGATCGTCATCCTGCGGGCGAGTCTCGGGACGTTCGCCGGCGGTCCGGTCGCACAGAAGAGCTGGCCGGCTCCGTACGGGGCCACCAACCTGCCCAGCGGTCTGGTCGACGGGCGCAACCTGATGATCCCGACCGCCGCCAAGGGCCCGCTCTACACGTGGTGGCACTACGACCAGTTCGGCAAGCCGGGCACCCCGGTGCAGCTGGACGACTCGGGCAAGCCGTTCACCTCGGCCGCCAGCGAGATCAGCGACATCCACCAGTTCGCCCGCTCGGTGTTCCAGGCCCCGGCCGACTTCGTGGAGCAGTACTTCCCCACGCGCCTGCTGGCCGAGCAGAGCGACGCCGGCGGCGGCGACCGCAGCGGCGACCTGGCCAACCTGCGTTACGACGGCATCCCCAAGCACCCGTCGTTCTACGCCGACGCCAACCACGGCATCGAGGACGGCGCGGCGGCGCCGCCGAAGGGCCCTGGCCCGAGCGCCTGGCTCAAGCTGCCGGGCTACGACCACATCGACGTGGCCACTGCCGCGATGCGCCAGAACAACGGCAAGCCGGAGGCTGAGAGCGCGGGGCTGTGGACGTTCGCGTCGAAGGTGCTGGGGCCGCGGAAGCACAAGAAGCACAAGCACCACTGAGGCGATCGCCCACCGTCGCGAGCTTCGAGGGCGATCTGCTTACCATGTAGGTGGGCAAGCCTGGCGGCACGGTGGCTGCAGGGCGAGAAGGAGACAGGGGTATGAACCGCTTCCCGGAGATCCTCAGGACGCTGGGCGGGAGCTTCGCTCGCCGCTTCGCACCCGTGGCTGCCCTGTC
>JAXDIC010000023.1:0-2868 GCA_034664185.1 Thermoleophilaceae bacterium | reverse complement strand
AGTTCTCCTCCGTCGGCGGCTGGCTGGCGACCCGCTCGGCGGGCCACCACTCCACCCTGCACACCCACATCGACGACCGCGTCGAGGGGATGCGGGCGCTGACCCCCCGGGGGCCGCTGGAGACCCGGCGGCTGCCCGCCTCGGGCGCCGGGCCCAGCCCGGACCGCCTGCTGCTCGGGTCGGAGGGGACGCTGGCGGTGATCACCGAGGCGTGGCTGCGGCTGGTGGAGCGTCCCCGCTTCCGCGCCCGGACCGCGGTGCGACTGCCCGACCTCCCCGGCGGCGCCGCGGCGGCGCGGGCGCTGGGGCAGAGCGGCCTGCTGCCCGCCACCTGCCGGCTGATCGACGCCGCCGAGGCGCTGGTCAACCGGGTCGGCGACGGCTCCACCTGCCTGCTCCTGCTCGGCTTCGAGTCCGCCGACCATCCCGTGGACGCCGCCCTCGCCCGCGCGCTGGAGCTCTGCGCCGACCACGGCGGGGTGGCGGACGCGCCTCGCGAGCGGGTGGCCGCGGCCGGCACCGCGGAGGTGTGGCGGTCGGCGTTCGTGCGCCTGCCCTACGTGCGCGATGCGGTCGCCCGGCTCGGGCACATCGTCGAGACCTTCGAGACCGCGGTCACCTGGGACCGGCTGGACGAACTGTGGCGGACGGTCGGCGAGCGCGCCGGCGCCGCGGTCGCGGAGGTGTGCGGCGCCGGGGTGGTCACCTGCCGCCTCACGCACGTGTACGCCGACGGCTGCGCCCCCTACTTCACGGTGATCGCGCGCAGCCGGCACGGTGATCAGCGGGCGCAGTGGGCCCAGGTCAAGGCGGCTGCGAGCGAGGCCATCCTCGCCGCCGGCGGCACCATCACCCACCACCACGCGGTGGGCCGCGACCACCGTCCCTGGTACGACCGCCAGCTGCCCCCGCTCGCCGGGGCGGCGCTGGCCGCCGCGAAGCGCACCCTCGACCCCGCCTGGATCCTCAACCCCGGCGTGCTCCTGGACCCGCCGTAGCCCGCTGGTCGGGTCCGGCCGACCGGCGAGCGGGGTAGGATCGTGCGTATGCGCAAGGTGGATCTTCGGCCCCGCCGCCGCCAGCTCCCCGACGCTGCCGACGGAGAGCCCTTGACGCTGGAGCGGCTGCGGTCGCTGCGCCAGGACATCCTCGCGGTCGCCGCGCAGCACGGAGCGTCCAACGTCCGCGTGTTCGGGTCGGTGGCCCGTGGAGACGCGCGGCCGGACAGCGACGTCGACCTCCTCGTCGATCTGGCCACAGATCAGACTGGCTTCGCGTACTTCGGCGTCCTCCAGGATCTCCAAGATGGCCTGTCGCAGCTGCTTGGTCGCTCGGTCGACGTCGGCACGGCCGTCCAGGAGCATGCCCGTGCAAGCGTCGCTCGTGACCTCGTGAGGCTGTGACTTCGCAGGGAGAGCGGGAACAGCTCGCGTACATCGCACGCGCCCTCGCCCGCCTCACGAGCTCTGTGCGGACGGGCGCACCGCCTTTCTCGATGACTGGGTGCCCCGAGCTGCCGTGGTGGGACATCGCCGCATTCCGGAACCGCATCGTCCACGGCTACCTCGGAGTGAGCATGGAGGTGGTTTGGGACATCATCGCGGGAGACCTTCCTCCAATCACTGCCGCGGTCGCGGAGGAGTTGAAGAGCGAGCGCCCGCGGCTCCAGCCGAACTGAACCTACCTGCTGGCAGAGCCTTCGGCCGTCCGTGTGGGCGTGACGTCCCACCAGTGTTCCGAGTCGGGCTCATCGAGCCACAGCCAATGACGTCCATCCGGCAGGACGGTCAGCCGGGGCAGTACGATGACACTTGCCCGTGGCCAGACACCTTGGAGCAGCCGAGGAACCACGAATGACGGACTCTCGGATCCTCATGCGCAAGCCAGGCTCCCCCTGGCATAGCCCGGTAATCACCGCCTATGCAAACGAGGACGCCTTGCAGAAGCTTCTCGAGGAATCGCCGCAGCTCCTTCCCTGGTCGGATGCGTCCGCGGTCGCGGTCGCGCGGGAACTCGAGGTGCCGCTCACCGGACGTGCTGATCTGGTCATCGTCAGCACCCTCGGGGAGATCACGGTCGTCGAGTGCAAGTTGCGTGCCAACCCGGAGATCCGCCGTCACATCGTCGGCCAACTGCTCGCCTATGCGTCCAGCATTTCCCGGATGAGCTACGAGGCCCTCGACTTGGCTTTTGCAGCAAGGACGGGGCGACCATTGATCGCGATGATTGGAGACATCGCGGCAGACACGGGCTCAGATTTCGATGCCGAGCAGTTTCGCGCAGCAGTGACCTCCAATCTGAGGGCGGGGCGAATGGGGCTGCTCATCGCTGTGGACGAGATCACCGATGAACTCAAGGGAATCGTGGAGTTCCTCAACAGGCACACCGACGCGGAACTGCGCATTCTGGCACTCGAACTCAACCTCGTCGCAGATGAGGGCGTCGAGGTGCTGCTTCCCTCAGTGTTTGGAGAGGAGACGGTCCGCGCGAAACGAACCACAACCGGTCAGATGACCGCGAGCACGTTCATCGCCCTTGTCGAGCAATATGCCGGTCCGGAGGGGGCGTCAGGCTTCCAGAGACTCTTTGAGCACGCACAGTCCAAAGGGGTTCGGTTCTCCTGGGGCGAGGGAGAGAGCACGCCCTCGGTAAGCGCTTGGTACGACGTGGAAGGCCAGGAGATGCGCGTATGGAGTTCGTACCTGTACCGGGCCACCCAACGAGCAACCTTCGACATCAACTTCGAGTACCTAGCGCAGCGAGGAGTGACCGAGGGCAGGCTGGAAGGTCTGATCAGCGCGCTCGAGCAGATCCCTGGCGCGGCACAACGTTTCGCACAGGTACGTCCTTCCGGATTTCGCAAACGGC
>JAXDIC010000390.1:0-8790 GCA_034664185.1 Thermoleophilaceae bacterium | reverse complement strand
CGTCGCCGCGCACCGCGCGCGGGGTCTCCAGCGCGTCGTAGACCTGGAGCAGGTCCGGGTGCACCGGCTCGAAGCCACCCACGCGGTGGCACAGCCAGAGCTCCTCGAACGCCGCGATGTGGGCCAGGTCCCACACCAGCGGGCTCATCAGCGGGTTGAGGACGCGGTCCATGTCCTCGTCGGACACGGGCTCGACCAGCCACACCGTGCGGCTGCGCGCCTCGTCCAGCAGCTCGCGGACCCGCGTGGCGGGCAGGGGCTCGGCCCCTCCACGGGGCTGTGGTTTTGGATTTGGTGAGATCAAGTGGCGGGCGGAGGCTCGACCGGTACTACGCGGTTGGCTCGGGTCCGTCTCATCCGGTAAAAGAGTGTTTCACGTCTTGGCGTGTGAACGCTCTCAGTACGGGCGCCCGCGCGGGGCGCCCGCACCGGGGCGCCTGTTTACTCCGTGACGCGCTCGATCAGGAACGAGATGCGCACCAGCGCGCGCCACTCGTCGAGGTTGTCCCCTCGCAAACCGGTCGAGACCACGTCCACGGCCTTGATGTTACGGAGCGTCTGGCGGGCGTCGCTGAGCGCCGCCTCCACCGCTGCGTCCGAGCTCTCCGGCGAGCTGCCCACGACCTCGATGATCTTGGTGACCGCCATGCTCTCCTCCTGCTGTGGTTGGCCTGAAAGAGGAACCTAACGGTTTGGGGCAAGCGATTCCACGAGCCGCACGTACTCGTCGGCGCCGACCGGCGTTCCGGGCGCCACGATCGGGACCGGCATCAGCACCGGCGTGGTGATCCCGCCCTCCACGTATGCGGCGAGCCGGGCGCGCTGCGCGTCCGCGTCGCCCAGGATGAAGATGTCCTCGACCAGGTCGCGCGGCACCAGCTCGACGGCCTTGGCGCGGTCCTTGGCTCGCCACGCCTCCACCATCGGGTCGATCGCGTCGCCGTACCCCAGCCAGCGGAAGAAGTTCTCGTATACCGGCACCGTGGCGTAGGCGGCGAACATCCAGCTCGCCAGCGGCAGCGCCTGCTCCGGGTCGCCCTGGAGGCAGAAGAAGCGGCACAGGACGTCGGTGGTGCCCGCCTCCCGGCCGGCCTTCGCCGCGCCCTTCTCGATCTCGGCCATCACCTTGGGCAGCCCGGCCAGCGGCGTGAAGTTGACGAACGCGCCGTCGCCCAGCTCGCCCGCCGTCTGCAGCATGCGCTCGCGCAGGGCGGCGATGTAGATCGGCACCGGCGACGGCGGCGGCTGCTCCAGCTTGAACCCGCCTTCTCCCGCGCGCTCGCCCGCCAGCGCGTCGCGCAGGAACGCGACCGTCTCCCGCACGCGCGTCAACGGCTTCTCGAACGGGATGCCGTTCCAGCGCTCCACGATCACGTTCGACGACGACCCGATGCCCAGGCAGAAGCGCCCGCTGCTCGCATCCTGCAGCGCGCTGGCGTGCTGCGCCAGCACCGCCGGCCCGCGGGTGAAGACGTTGACCACGCCGGTGCCCAGCCGCAGGCGCTCGCTCCACGCCGCGGCCAGGACCAGGGAGGTGAATCCGTCGTGGCCGCCCGTCTCCCCCGACCAGGCGTCCGTGTAGCCCGCGGCCTCGGCCGCTCGCACCACCGGCTCGTGATCGGGCAGCGACAGGCCCGGCAGTTCCAGGGACAGCGCCCAGCGAGCGGCCATGCGGCGGGACCCTACCGGCTGCCAGAGGCCGCACGGGGTGCGGGGCGCGCGGACGCGCGCTGAGGTAGGGTCCCGGCCGGGGGAGTCCTTATGCCGCTTCTACGGTCGCGACCCATACCAGTGCAGGTCCTGCTCGCCGGCCTCGTACCGGCAGCATTCGGGGCGATCTGCGGCTGGCTCCTGGGCGTCGACAAGACGGCCTACCTGGTCCTCTCGATACTCGCCGTCGGGGGCGGCTACTTCGCCGGGAGGGACCACGACGGGGCGCGCGAGGGAGCGGTGCGCGGGGTCCTGGGCGGAGCGCTCTTCGGCGGCTTCATCCTCATCGTGCACGAGGCCACCGGCAAGGCGGCCAAGGCCAAGCTGCCGCACCCCAGCATCCTCCTGCTGGCGTTCACGATCGTGTTCGGCGTGATCCTGGGCGCCATGGGCGGCGCCGCCCGCCACCGGCGCGAGGAGGCCGGGCCGAGAGAGGGCCCGGCGTTCGACTTCTCCAAGCTGGAGTGGTCGGAATTCCTGGGCTTTGCGGGCGCGGGCGTGCTCTTCGGGTCGCTGTTCCTGCCGTGGTTCTCCACCAGCTGCGACTCGCGCAACCCGCCGAGCCCGGCGGGTTGCAACCCGAACTCGCTCCTGCACGGCCGAGCCGGCGACTTCAACGCGTTCCAGACCTACGGCATCCTCGACATCCTGCTCGTCGCTGCCTGCGCGGCCCCGTTCATCCTGGCCTACATCATCGTCCGCGGGCACGACCTGACCTGGCGGCCGGGCGAGATCACCATGATCGTGGGCATGACCGCGGGCGCGCTGATCCTGCTGAACGGCATCGTGCTCGGCCGCCCCGGCGGCACCAACACCGTCGACCTGTCGATCGAGTACGGCTACATCGTCGGGCTGGTGGGGGCCAACATGATCCTGGCCGGCGGGGTGCTGCGCCAGGCCCTGTACTCGGGCGTGCGCAAGCCGCCGGGCGTCTTTTAGGCAGATGAATGCCTGACCCGTCGGGCGCGCGGCCCGACCGCAACCTTGCGCTGGAGCTGGTGCGGGTCACCGAGTACGGCGCGCTGGCCGCGGCTCGCTGGGTGGGGCTCGGCGACAAGGAGGCCGCCGACGGCGCCGCGGTGGACGCGATGCGGCTGATGCTGGACACCGTGCGGATGGACGGGATCGTGGTGATCGGCGAGGGCGAGAAGGACGAGGCGCCCATGCTCTACAACGGCGAGCACATCGGCGACGGCTCGCCGCCCGAGGTGGACATCGCGGTGGACCCGCTCGAGGGCACGACGCTGGCGGCGGAGGGCTCGCCGCGGGCGCTGGCGGTGATGGCCCTGTCAGAGCGCGGCACGATGTTCGACCCCGGCCCGTGCGTCTACATGCTGAAGATGGCGGCGCAGCAGTCGTTCGCGCACCTGCTGGACCTGGACCGCCCGCTGGCCGAGACGCTCCAGCTCATCGCCAAGGAGAAGGGCACCGACGTGCGCGACGTGACGGTGATGATGCTCAAGCGCGACCGCCACGCCGACGCGATCGCGGAGATCCGAAGCGCAGGCGCACGGATCCGGTTCATCTCGCACGGCGACGTGTCGGCGTCGCTCCTGGCCGTCCAGCCGGACTCGCCCATCGACCTGCTCTGGGGCATCGGCGGCACGCCGGAGGGAGTCATCTCGGCGTCGGCGATCAAGTGCATGGGCGGGCAGATGATCGGCCGCCTGTGGCCGCGCAACGACGAGGAGCGCCAGGCCGCGCTCGACCTGAGCTACGACCTGGACGAGGTGCTGGACGTCCACCGGCTGGTGGCGGGCAACGACGTCTTCTTCTCGGCCACCGGAGTGACCGACGGCGACGTGCTCGACGGCGTGCACTACTCGCGCGGCGGTGCCACGACGGAGTCGCTCGTCATGCGCTCGCGCTCGGGGACCGTACGGCGCATCTCCGCCCAGCACGACCGCGCCAAGCTCCGCGAGATCTCCGGCGAGAGGGTGGGATAGGTGGCTGCAAACCGTCGCACTGCACACCTCTCCCAACCTCTTCGACGCGTCGGCTAGGTCGACACGGTCGCCGGGTCGTCCGCGGGGGCCCGCAGCGCGCCCACCACCGACGGCACCAGCTCGAGCCGCGCCAGCGACCGCAGGAAGGCGTTGGTCACGATCACGTGGATGCGCAGCTGGGTCACGCGGTAGATGAAGTTGCCGATCTTGGCGAACCAACCCCACCCTCGGATGAGCGGGTAGAAGTTGGCCACCTCGGAGCTGACGCGCACGGTGACCTCGTGGCCCGGGTCCTCCGCCGGGCGCTCCACCGCGATCCGCAGGTAGCCCTTGCCGCGCCCCTGCGGGGCCACCAGCAGGCCGCGGTCGATCGGCCACTTGACGGAGCCGCGGTTGGGCTCGATCTCGTACTCGGGCGCGCGGAAGGTGAGCAGGCGGAAGGGCCGCCGCACCACGACGATCTCGCGCGACGACTCGGTGTAGAGCACGCGCAGCAGCCCCAGCGAGACCCGGCTGAGAAATAGCCAGTACGTGCGCGCGAGTCGCTCCAGGTACTCGGCGTTCCAGATCCGCTCGAGCTCGGAGCGGGGGAGGGTCACGTCGGCCACCTGCCTGGACGTGACGCTGCCGTCCGCGGTCGAGACCGACTCCGGCTCGTCCACGATCCGGACGCGGGCGCGGGCGGCGCGGCTGCGCTCCAGCACGCCTCTCGGGTCGTGCGGCCTCACCCCGACACCGTACCCCGCGGGAGCAGCTCTATGAGCACGCGCTCGCCGGTCTCCACCACGCCGTCCCCGGGCGGCACCAGGGCGAGGGCGTCCGCCGCCAGCATCGACGTCAGCACGTGCGAGCCCTGGGCCTTGGTGGGCTCCGCGTGCCAGCCGTCGTCCACGGCTCGCAGCCGGCAGCGCACGGCCTGCTCGCGGTCGGGGCTGCGATCGATCGGGGCGTCGAGCACTGCCGCCGCGCGCGCGTCCGAGGGGTCGGCTCCCGCCAGCGCGCGCAGCGCCGGGCGCGCGAACAGGTGGAAGGTGACCATCGCGGACACGGGGTTGCCCGGCAGGCCGAAGATCAGCGCCTCACCGGCGCGCCCGAACCAGGTCGGCTTGCCCGGCTTGAGCGCGACGCCCCAGAACAGCTCACGCGCGCCGGCGGCGGCCAGCGCGGGCTTGACGTGGTCGTGTGGCCCCACCGACACGCCGCCCGACACGCACACCACGTCCGCCGAGGAGATCGCCCCGGCGACGGCGTCGATCGTCAGCTCGCGGTCGTCGCCCACGTGCGCCACCGAGACCACGCGCGCGCCGGCGCGGGTGGCCTGGGCGGCCAGCGCGGTGGCGTTGGAGTCCCGGATCTGTCCGGGTCCGAGCGGCCTGCCCGGCGGCACCAGCTCGTCGCCGGTCACGACGATCGCCACCCGCGGCACGCCGCCGCATGGCACGTGCTCGCGGCCCAGCGAGGACAGCACCGCCAGCTCGGCGGGCCCGAGGCCGGCGCCGGCGGCCAGGACGGGCTGGCCGGCCCGCACGTCCTCGCCCGCGCGGCGCACGTGGGCGCCCGGCTGGGTGGCGGGCACGCTCACCCTGCCGTCGCGGAGCGCCGTGCGCTCGACCGGCACCACGGCGTCCGCCCCCGCCGGCACCGCCGCGCCTGTGGAGATGCGCATGGCCTCCCCGGGCCGCAGCGGCCGCTCGGCGGGAGTCCCCGCGCGCGATTCGCCCACCACCGGCAGCTCGGCGGCCGGTCCTGCCGCCACCGCGTAGCCGTCCATGGCGGAGGAATCGAAGGGCGGCAGGTCCAGCGGGCTCGAGACGTCCTCGGCCAGCGTGCGGCCCAGCGCGTCGCCGATCGCGACGTCCTCGGGTGGCAGCGGGCGGACCTCGGCCAGCACGCGGGCCCGCGCCTGCGCCGGGGGGATTAGCTCGGACGGCACGGCCGTCATGATCCCAGTCGAAGGCAAAAAGTCGCTATTTGCGACTTTCTGACGGGGCGCGCAAGGCTATCTGGCAGGTATCTTGCATATCCGACGGGAGGGGTAGAGTCGGCCGTCGTGATCGGCCAGGCCCCACCCCGCCTGTCATCAATGCTTGCCGCCGAGGGGAACCTAGCTGTGGATTCGCCGATCTCGCGTCTCGAGGAATCGCGTGGAGACATAGCCAAGGCGTGGCTGATGCGCGTGGTCGAGCGCGCGTCGCTAGAGGACATCGAGCGGCTGCCCACGGGCCGGATCGCGCGCGAGCTGCCGGCTCTCATCAGCGAGATCATCCGCGCCGCCGGGCGCGGAGAGGCCGAGGCCGCCGCGGCGCCGCTCGAGTGGGCGCAGCGGCTGGCGGAGCTCTCCGGCCACACCGAGCCGCGGCCGCAGGACCTGGTGCGCGACCTTGCCGTGCTCCAGTCCACCATGATCGCCGAGCTGCACCGCGCTCTCGACCGGATCGACGCCGTCAGCGCCCTCGCCATGGTCGAGCGGCTGGCCGAGCTGTTCAGCTCCATGCAGGCCGACGCCGTGGCCGACGTCCTCACGGCGCGTACCGGCGAGGCCGAGTGGCTCGGAACCACGGACAGCCTCACCGGCCTGCACAACAGCCGCTTCATGCAGGAGCACCTGCATCACCTGATAGGCGTGCAGAAGCGCTACGGCCACCCGTTCGCGGTGCTGCTGCTCGACATCGACGGGCTCAAGCGAATCAACGACGCCTACGGCAGCGACACGGGCGACCGCACGCTGGTCGGCGTGGCCACGGCGCTGGGCGAGACCATCCGCAACGTCGACACGCCCGCTCGCATGGGCGGCGACGAGTTCTGCATCCTGCTCCCCCAGCAGACGGCGTCGCGCGCCAAGGTCCTGGCCGATCGCCTCGCGGCCACCATCGAGCGCGTGGAGAGCCCCACTCCGCAGCCCCTGCGGGTGTCCATCGGGGTGGTCTCCTGTCCCCAGCACGCCACCGAGGCCGAGGACCTCCTCCAGCTCGCCGACGGCGCCATGTACCGCGCCAAGGCTGCCGGCGAAAGCGTCGCCATCGGCGGTGGTGGGGCGGAGCTCAGCTCCGCCGACGGTGATTTGGTCGAATAACCGCTGCAAACCGGCGCATGCCGGCGTCATCGGGAGTGGGCCGTGCGGAGCACTGTCCCACTCCCTCTTCCTTGGCCTGCTTGGTTTTCGCGGTAAGCGGCGCCGTGGGAACTACAACTACTACTGAATCAGGCCGTTTCGTATCGCTATCGCCACGGCCTGCGTCCGCGTGTCCGCGTGCAGCTTCGCCAGGATGCGTTTGGTGTGGGTCCGGACGGTCTCCGTCGATAGGCCCAGCTTGCGTGCCACGGCGTCGGTCTGCATGCCGTCGGCCAGCATCTGGAGGATCTCGCGCTGGCGGGCGGTGAGGGTGCGCTCGCCCTCCTCGAGCACGATCGTCGAGGACAGCGCGGGGTCGACGTAGAACTCGCCGCTGCGGGCGGCCTGGATGGCGCGCACGAGATCCTCGGGCGGGGAGTCCTTGCGCACGTAGCCCTTCACGCCCGCCTTCAGTGCGTCGGCCAGGAGCCGCGGCCCGCCGTTGCCCGTGAACACCACGATGGCCGAGTCGAGCTCGGCCTGGAGCTCCGCAACGATCTTCTCGACGTCGGCGCTCGAGGACGACGGGTCGATGACCACGACGTCGGGGCTGCGCTGGTCGCCGCCGGCCATGGCGTCCGCCGCCGAGGCGGCGTCGAGCACCTCGACACCGGGCAGCTCGCGCTCCAGGAGCGCTCTTATTCCCTGGCGGACGACCGGATGGTCGTCGACGACCAGGCACCGCAGGGAGTCCGCGTGCACGAGCACGACACTACCTGAAGTGGGTACCCCATTACCAGCCCTGGTTGGGGAATGCGAGCGAGAGGGGGGCCATCGCTCGATGGAGTGACGGCCATCGCCCGATGGAGTGATCAGGGGCGCGGCAGGCGCTTCAGCACGCCGGCGGCGATCCCAAAGCCGACGCCGGCCACCTTGCTGGCCACGCGCACGACGTCCGCCACCGGATCCGGGCCCCGGGCCGCGGCCGGCTGGCGCCGCGGCTGCGCGGCTGCGGGTCGCTGGCGCCGCGCGCCGGCGGGCGCCGCCTTGGTCTTCGAGGCGGAGGCCTTGCGAGCGGGGGGCGCCTTGCGCGCGCTGGAGGTCGGCCCCTTTCCCGCCGCACCGGTCGCCGGGCGCTTGTCGCTGCGCGTGCCCGGGCGGGAGCGGGGGAGGTTCCCCATGACCCCCGGATCGTCGTCGGCCATGGCCGGAAGATATCCCCAAAGCCGAGCCGGTGCGGCGAGCCGGTGCGCGCACACGCACGCTTAACGATCGGGGGCGCACCGTCCGCACGCTTGAGCGGTTAGTTGCATGACATGCCCAGTTTGCGGGTATACAGTGGTCTCGTCACGACGCCGCCGGTCTCGGGCTCGGTTCGTGGCACGAGGGGCCTCAGCAATACGTTGACTAGCGAAAACAGCGCACATACACTGGGCGCTACGGTTGGATGGGCCGGTGCGCGCCGCGTGCGACCTCTGGAGAGAAACGGAAGGGCATGTCAGTAGCTGAGCTGCAGGAACTGGACGAGATAAAGCTGCTCGTCACGAAGGGGTCGCAGACCGGCGTACTCACCTACGCGGAGGTCGCCACGGCATTGGCCGAGGTCGACGTGGACGAGGGCGACATCGAGGAGCTGCACGCGTTCCTGGAGAAGTCCGAGATCGAGCTGGTCGAGGACGAGCCCACGATCCAGCAGGCCGAGGAGCGCGCGGTCGACCGCAAGGACCGCCGCCGCAAGAAGGCTCAGATCGATCTGAAGCCGGACATGACCACCGACTCCCTTCAGCTCTTCCTGAAGGACATCGGCAAGGTCAGGCTGCTCACGGCTCAGGAGGAGGTCGACCTCGCCAAGCGCATCGAGCGCGGCGATCTGGACGCGAAGCAGAAGATGGTCGAGTCCAACCTCCGGCTCGTCGTCTCGATCGCCAAGAACTACCGCAACCAGGGCCTCCCGTTCCTCGACCTGATCCAGGAGGGCACCCTCGGCCTGGTCCGCGCCGCGGAGAAGTTCGACTACCGCAAGGGCTTCAAGTTCTCCACCTACGCCACGTGGTGGATCCGCCAGGCCATCGCCCGCGCTCT
>JAXDIC010000361.1:0-2878 GCA_034664185.1 Thermoleophilaceae bacterium | reverse complement strand
GACGATGAAGTCCTTGCGCAGGATCGGCAGCTGGGCGGCCGCCCGAGCGGCGCCCAGGTCCTCCAGTGAGCCACCGAAGCTCGACGGCTCGGTCAGGATCGACAGCGCAGCCGCGCCCGCCCGCTCGTAGGCACGCACCACATCCGCCACCTCGACGCCCTCGCGGATCAGCCCGGCGGATGGAGAGCGGCGCTTGTGCTCGGCGATCAGTGACAGCCCGGGGCGGCGCAGCGCGTCGAGGAACGAGCGGCGGTCACCGGCCTCGATTCGTCTGCGCACGGCGTCTTCGAGCACGTCCGGCGGGATCGCCTGCCGGCGCCGCGCCACCTCCTCCCGGGTGGCGGCCAGAATCGGCTCGAGCCGGCTCACGTTCCGGCCAGCTCCTGCGTCCGCGCGACGAATCGCGCCAGGGCCTGCGCGGCGTGGCCGCCGTCGATCGCCCGGCCGGCCGCGGCCACCCCCTCGGGCAATGTCGGCGCTCCTCCGGCGGCGTAGATCGCGGCGCCTGCGTTCATCAGCGCCAGATCCCGACACGGTCCCGGCTCTCCCGCCAGGATCGCTTGCGTGATCTGGGCATTCTGCTGCGGGTCGCCACCGGGCACGGAGTCGGCGGGCGCCCGGGTCAGCGATACGTCCTCGGGGGCCACCGTGTACGCGCGCAGGTCCCCGTCCAGCACCTCGACGACCCGCGTCGGCGCCGAGATGCTGAGCTCGTCGACCCCGTCCTCGCCGCTGACCAGCAGGGCGTGCCGGGTTCCGAGCAGCGCCAGGGCTCCGGCCATCGTCTCCAGGTAGTCCGGATCTGACACGCCGATCAGCTGCCGCGTCGCGCCGGCCGGATTGGTCAGCGGACCGAGGAAGTTGAAGATCGTCCGCACGCCCAGCTCCCGGCGGACGGGCATGACAAAGCGGGTCGCCTGGTGGTGGGCCGGCGCGAACATGAACCCGAAGCCTGTCTCCTCGATGCACTGGGCCACCGCGTTCGGAGTCAGGTCGATGCGCGCGCCGAGAGCCTCGATCAGATCCGCCGAGCCTGAGAGCCCGGTGGCGGAGCGATTGCCGTGCTTGGCCACGGTGCAGCCGGCGCCGGCGGCGATCAGCGCGGCGGTGGTGGAGACGTTGAACGTCCGCCGGCCACCGCCGGTCCCCGCGGTGTCCAGAAGATCCTCATGCGCGACCGTGACGCGCGCCGCCAGCGAGCGCATCGTGCGGGCGAGCCCGGCCAGCTCGGCGACGGTCTCCCCCTTGGTCCGCAACGCGATCAGAAACCCGGCGATCTGGATCTCGGAGGCGTTGCCGGCCATGATCTCCGACAGCACGCCGGCGGCATCGTCGATGCTGAGGTCCCGGCCGGAGGCGAGCGCATCGATCGAGCGCGTCAGCAGGTCCTGGCCGGCGCTCATCTCGCGCGCTGGAGAAAGTTGTGCAGCAGTTCGCGACCCTGCTCGGTGAGCACCGACTCCGGATGGAACTGAACCCCCTCGGCCGGCAGCTCGACGTGACGCACGGCCATCACCACGTCGCCCCCGAACGCGCTCTGCTCGAGCACTGCCGGAAGCGCTGGATCGGCCACCAGGGAGTGGTAGCGACCGACCTCCAGCGGTTCGCGCAGCCCGCGGAAAATGGTCCTGCCGTCGTGCTGGACCTTGGTCGTCTTTCCGTGGACGGGCTGGTGCTGGATGACCTTGCCCCCCCATGCCTGCACGAGCGCCTGGTGACCGAGGCACACGCCGAGAGTCGGTACGCCGGCCTGCGGAAAGCGTCGCACCGCCTCGAGCGAGATCCCCGCTTCGTCGGGCGTGCACGGCCCTGGGGAGACGATCACCCGGTCGTACCCGCGCAGCAGGAGATCCTCGACGGTAGCGTGATCGTTGCGGACCACCTCCACCTCGGCCTCCAGCTCGCCGAGATACTGGACGAGGTTGTAGGTGAAGCTGTCGTAGTTGTCGACGACGAGAACCCGCATGCCTACGGCCACTCCGGCTGGGCCACGGCAAGCTCGATCGCCGCCCTCACGCCGCGCGCCTTGGCCTCGGACTCAAGGAACTCGTAGTCGGGCTTGGCGTCGGCCACCGTGCCGCCGCCCGCCTGGATGTGGGCGACGCCGTCCTTGACCACCACGGTGCGGATGTGGATGCACGTGTCCAGGTCGCCGGCGTAGCTGGCGTAGCCGATCGCGCCCCCGTAACCGCCGCGCTTGACCGGCTCGAGCTCATCGATGATCTGCATCGCCCGGACCTTGGGGGCGCCGGACAGCGTCCCCGCGGGAAGCACTGCGCGCAGCGCGGCCAGGGCGCTCACGCCCTCTCTCAGCGTGCCGGCGACGCTCGAGACGATGTGCATGACGTGGCTGTAGTTCTCGATTTCCATGAAGTCCTCGACGACGACGCTGCCGTACTCGCAGACGCGCCCGATGTCGTTGCGGCCCAGGTCGACGAGCATCACGTGCTCGGCCCGCTCCTTCGGGTCGGCGAGCAGCTCCTCGGCGATCCGCCGGTCCTCGTCCGCGGTGCTTCCCCGGGGGCGGGTGCCGGCGACCGGCCGGGTGGAGACGCGCCGCCCGGCGACGGTGATCAGCGGCTCCGGGCTGGTCCCCGCGACCTCGAAGTCGCCGAAGTCCAGGAAGTACATGTACGGGCTGGGGTTGACCGCCCGGAGCCCCCGGTAGATCGAGAACGCCTCCACCGGGACCGGGGCCGACCACCGTTGCGAGGGCACCACCTGATAGGCGTCTCCCGCGTAGATGTATTTGATGATCCGGGCGACGATGGCCTCGAACTGCGAGCGCTCCATGTTCGAGGCAAACGACGGCAGCGGCCGGTCGGCCGCCGGCGGCCGTGCGGGACGCGGGGGCGGCCCGGCCAGGCGCCAGCGAACC
>JAXDIC010000350.1:0-5942 GCA_034664185.1 Thermoleophilaceae bacterium | reverse complement strand
CCAGCGCCCTCGAGGCACATTGCCCGCATTGCCTCCTCGTCGTCGCCGAGGGGGTCGACGGCGAATGGCCTCCCGCGCCCACCCGCTGCCCGCACTGCCGGCTCATGATCGGCGTCGGTAGGGCACGCGAGCCGGGCGACGGCGCCCCGGGAGCGCGCGGGGCGGCCGCCGGCGTCCTGGCACGCGATGCCCAGCGCCATACCGATCCCGACGACCACGCCTCTCCGGACGAGGTGCGAGAGGGCATCCGGACCGTGGCTCGCGAGCTCGGCTCGCCGCCGGAGCGGCTCTTGATGGTCGACTACCAGCAGCGCGCCGTCGACGACGAGGAGCTGCCGGACCTAACCGACGTGTTCGCCACCTTCGGGTCGTGGAAGCGCGCCCGCCGCGAGGCCGCCGCGGCCTGACCGCCGCCCCACGCCGCGCACCAGGCGTCTCCCGCGGCGGCGCCGAGCCTCAGGTCCTCACGCTTCACTAGCATCCCGCCCGCATGGCGGCCACGGCCCTCATCGTCTTCTTCGTCCTGGTCGGAGCCGCAGTGGCGTTCGTCGCCTTCTCGGGCGGCCCGGGCCGCGCGCGCGAGGCGTACCTGACCGGCGGCCGCGGCTTCTTCAAGGTCGTGCTGCCGCTGCTCTACATAGGCATCGGGATCGGGGTGCCAGCCGTGGTGATCGCCAACCACCACGCGGCCGAGGGCGGCGTCGGCCGGCTGTCCAGCGTCCAGCCCTCCTCGCAGATCGCCAAGGGCAAGCGCATCTTCCGCCAGACCTGCGCCAGCTGCCACACGCTGGCCGCCGTCAACGCGCGCGGGGTGACCGGCCCCAACCTCGACCAGATCGGCCAGGTCACCAAGGCGCGTGTGCTGAACGCGATCAAGATCGGGGGCACCGGGGACGGACGGATGCCGGCGGGGCTGCTCCAGGGCTCGAATGTCGATGCGGTGGCGGCCTTCGTGGCCTCCGTCGCCGGCCAGGGCAATCCCTGACCGACCGCCCCGCCACGGCGCCCACGGCCCCGCTGATCCGCCCCGCCGTTTGACGTCCGACGCCCCGGGTTAACTCGTTCTCGCTCTTTGGGGGATTTACCCCTGGAGCAGGAAGATCGTGTGAATCCAGGCTCAGGTCTGCTTGCTACCATCCCGCCCGCTGATTGCCGAGGTCCCGCCGTCGTGGTGGGACACGGGGGAACCAATAGGCCACTGATGGCCGAGGGGCGAATCGCCGCCGGAGCGCGGCGTAGCGCAGCTCTCTCTGCGCGAGCCCGACAGCTAACCCCGTAGGCGCGAGAAAGAGAGTCATGCACGAGAACGCTGCACGCGCATTGCAGTACTACGAGGACATGCCGCGCCGCACCGGCCGGCCCGACCTCCGCCTGATCGAGGCGGAGGCCCATCCCCGCCGTGCCGACCGCATCTCAGCCGCCCCGATGGCCGAGGTCCGCACCATCCGGGTCGACCGCCAGCCGCGGCCCAAGCGCCGCAAGGAGCCGGTCGCGCCCGGCCTCGCGGGGCGCCCGGACAGGATCGCCATGTGGGCGGTCATGCTGGGCTTCTTCCTGACCGCGGTCGCCGCGGCCAGCGGCCACGCCTGAGCCCGCTCTCACACAACTCAGACGCTCGCCTTATCGCCGGTTAACGCGGCGCGCGTAGAACATCCAAAAGAGCGACTCGCTCGTATACCCATGAGGCGGCACCGCGCCCGCGCGGTGCCTATACTTATCTAACGTAAGCAACCAACAAGAAGTGAAGCCCATGAAGGCCAAAGAGAGCAGATTCCAAGTACATGACGAGCAGACGGCGCCCGAGCGCAGCGTTCCCGTGCTGAAGGGCGCGGTGTCCAGCGGCGGCCAGCTGTCGAACTTCCTCGGCGTCGTTGCCGGCGCTCCAGCCGTGCTGCGCGCCTTCGCGCGGTTCCGATCCGAGCTGCGCCAGGGCGCCCTCCCGCTCAAGTCGCAGCAGCGCATCGCGCTGGCCGTGGCGCAGCACGAGCAGAGCGAGTACACCCTCACGATGCTCCTGCGCACCGCGCGTGACGCGGGGCTGGGGCTGGACGAGATCGCGCTGGCGCGCGAGTTCGAGTCCAGCGACGAGCGCGAGGCCGCGCTGCTGCGCTTCGCCCGCGGCGTCCTGGACGGTCCCGGCACGCCGCCGCTCCACCTCCAGGAGGAGGCGCGCGAGGCCGGCTGGACCGACGAGCAGCTCCTCGAGGCGATCGCGCACGTGTCGCTCTGGCACTTCAACAGCCTGATCGCCCGCGGCGGCAACCTGCCCCTCGACGGGTCGGCCGAGCAGGGTCGGCTGCTTCAGGCCGCATAGCTACGATCTGGGCATGGCCGCCCGGGGAGGAGCGACCGCAGCGCCGCGACCCGCGCAGCGGGAAGCCTGCTGCTCGCTGTACCACTACGCCATCGAGCTGGTGGGGAAGCGCTGGACGGGCGCCATCGTCATCGTCCTGCTGGACGGCCCCACGCATTTCTCGGAGATCCGGCAGCTGGTGCCTGACATCTCCGACCGCCTGCTGTCCGAGCGGCTGAAGGAGCTGGAGGCCGAGGGCATCGTCGAGCGGCGGGTGATCGATGGGTCGCCGGTGCGCGTGGAGTACAAGATGACCGCCAAGGGCCACGCCCTCGAGCCGGCGGTGTACGCCATGAAGGCGTGGGCGCACTCGTGGCTTCCGAAGCGGTCGCGCTAGCCTGTCGCGCTTCCGCCGCCAAGACCACCGAAGGAGCTCGATGGCCGACCAGCCGAAGACCGCCGACGACGTCAAGTCCCTCGTCAAGGATCAGGACATCCGCTTCATCCGCCTGTGGTTCACGGACATCCTTGGCCAGCTGAAGAGCTTCTCCATCAACGCCGCCGAGCTGGACGACGCGATGGAGGGAGGGATGGGCTTCGACGGCTCGTCGATCACCGGCTTCAACGCCATCGAGGAGTCGGACATGATCGCCATGCCCGACCCGTCCACCTTCGCCGTCCTGCCCTGGCGCCCCGAGGACCGCGGCGTGGGACGCATGTTCTGCGACGTGGTCACCCCGGCGCGCGAGCCCTATGAGGGCGATCCCCGGTACGTGCTCCGTCGCGCACTCGAGCGAGCCCAGAGCATGGGCTTCGACGCCTTCAACGTCGGTCCGGAGCTGGAGTTCTTCTACTTCCGCAGCGCGAAGCTGGACGGCGGCCCGCCGGAGACCCTTGACGAGGGCGGCTACTTCGACCTGACGACCCTCGACGCCGGCTCGGACGTCCGCCGCGAGACGGTGCTCGCCCTCGAGCAGCTCGGGATCCACGTGGAGTACACGCACCACGAGGTCGGGCCGTCGCAGCACGAGATCGACATGCGCTACGCGCCGGCGCTGAAGATGGCGGACGACTGCATGACGTATCGCATCACCGTCAAGGAGTACGCGATGAAGTACGGCTGGCACGCGACGTTCATGCCCAAGCCGCTGTTCGGCGAGAACGGCTCCGGCATGCACACCCACCAGTCGCTCTTCAACGAGGGCCGCAACGCCTTCTACGACCCCGACGACCAGTACTTCCTGTCGGCCACGGGCAAGGCCTTCATCGCCGGCCAGCTCAAGCACGCGCGCGAGATCTCGTCGATCTTCGCCCAGTGGGTCAACTCGTACAAGCGCCTCGTGCCCGGCTACGAGGCGCCGGTCTACGTCGCCTGGTCCCGCCGCAACCGCTCGGCGCTTGTGCGGGTGCCGCTGTACCACCCCGGCAAGGAGCAGGCCACGCGCATGGAGCTCCGCTGTCCCGATCCCGCCTGCAACCCGTACCTGACGTTCGCGGTGCTGCTGCAGGCCGGCCTCGAGGGGATCGAGAAGGGCTACGAGCTGCCCGAGCCGATGGAGCGCAACCTGTACCACCTCTCGCCCGACGAGCGAAAGCAGCGCGGCATCGAGCAGCTCCCCGAGACCCTCGGGGAGGCGATCGAGCTGACCGCCGAGTCCGAGCTGGTGCTGCGCACGTTCGGCGAGCACATGTTCAACCGCTTCGTGGAGATCAAGCGCAAGGAGTGGGAGGACTACCGGATCCAGGTCTCGCGCTGGGAGCTGGACCGCTACCTGGCGGTGCTGTAGGGCGTGTCGCGGCGCTAGGCGAGCAGAGCCTCGAGCTCGGCCGGCTCGGTCACCGGGCGCTGGCAGGCGAAGCGCTCGCACACGTAGGCCGCGGCGCGGCCGTCGACCGGGGTACGGTCGGCCAGCAGCGGCACGCCGTCCTCCTCGCCGCCCGCCAGCACGAGGTGGGGGCGGAAGCGCGCCCGCACCACCCGCTCCAGCGGCCTGAGGTCCCCACCCACCAGCGCCACCTCCTTCACCGGAGCGAGGTGGAAGTCCATCGCCTGGAGCAGGTGCGCGAACGCCTGCGGGTGCTGCACGGCCACCCTGTGCAGCAGGCTGAAGACCCCGACCGCCCGGCGCTCGTACTCGTGCTCGCCCGTCAGCGCCGCCAGCCGCAGCAGCCCGTACGCGGCGCTGGAGTTGCCAGCCGGGATCGGGTTGTCCTCCAGGTCCTTGCGACGGGCCAGCAGCCGCTCGTGGTCGGCCGACGTCTCGAAGAACCCGCCCCGCTCGTCGTCGGCGAAGCGCGCGATCATGGCGTCCGCGATCTCGCGCGCGGCCGCGAACCAGCGCGGGTCGAAGCTGGACTCGTACAGCGTCAGCAGCGCCTCGAGCAGGTAGGCGTGGTCCTCGAGGTAGGCGTTCAGCTTGGCCTCGCCGTCCTTGAACGAGCGCAGGAGCCGCCCCCCGGAGTCGCGCATCTCGCGCAGCACGAACTCCGCGCATGTCGCGGCGGCCTCCACGTAGTCCGCGCGCTCGAGCACCGCGCCGGCCTCGGCCAGGGCAGAGATCATCAGCGCGTTCCAGGCCGTCAGCCGCTTGTCGTCCAGCCCGGGCCACACCCGCTGGGCGCGTACGTCGTACAGCCGGCGCCGGATCTCCCCCAACGCCGCCGGGGGGTCAGAGCCGCGCGTGAGGATGTTGGCGCCCTCGAAGTTGCCCCGCTCGGTGGCGCCGAAGTACGCGACGGCCGCCTCCGCGTCGGTGCCCAGCGCCCCGTGAAGCTCGGCCAGCGTCCAGACGTAGAACTTGCCCTCGACGCCCTCGGAGTCAGCGTCGAGGGCGGAGTAGAAGCCGCCCTCCGGTCCGCGCATCTCACGCAGGGCCCAGTCCAGCGTCTGCTCGCACACCTCGCGGAACAGCTCCTCGCCGGTCACCTGCCAGCCGTGCAGGTACGCGCGCGCCAGCAGCCCGTTGTCGTAGAGCATCTTCTCGAAGTGGGGGACCAGCCAGCCGGCGTCCACCGTGTAGCGGGCGAACCCGCCGCCCACCTGGTCGTACATGCCGCGGGCCGCCATCGCGCGCAGCGTGTGCGAGGTCATGTCCCGCTCGCCGCGCCGCAGCAGGAACTCGATCGCCGAGGCGGGCGGGAACTTGGGCGCGCCGCCGAAGCCGCCGTTCTCGGCGTCGTACGAGCCCCGCAGCGCGGCCACGGCCTCGTGCAGCCCGCTTGGGTCCATCGGCTCGTCGGAGGGGCTGAGCAGGGCGCCGCCCTGGAGGCGCTGCGAGATCTTCTCGCCGCCCGCGCGGATCTCGTCGCGGTTGACGTCCCACGCGTTGGCCACGCCCTCCAGCACGCGCCGCCAGCTCGGCATCCCCTGGCGGTCGTCGGGCGGGAAGTACGTGCCGGCGTAGAACGGAACCTGCTCCGGCGTGAGGAACACGTTGAGCGGCCAGCCGCCGTGCCCGGTCATCGCCTGGCACGCCTCCATGTAGATCGCGTCCAGGTCCGGCCGCTCCTCGCGGTCGAGCTTGATGCACACGAAGCGCTCGTTCATAAGCGCCGCGGTGTCGGTGTCCTCGAACGACTCGCGCTCCATCACGTGGCACCAGTGGCAGGCCGAGTAGCCGATCGAGAGCAGGATCGGCCGCTCCTCGTC
>JAXDIC010000329.1:0-5736 GCA_034664185.1 Thermoleophilaceae bacterium | reverse complement strand
GTCGACGTCCCCTGGCTCGCGCCGCAGCCGGGCGGCCAGGGTGGACAGTGCGTGCTGGCGGCGTGCCCGGCTGAAGTCGCTCTGGGCGTCCGAGGTTGGGAAGCCGGTGTCGAGGGGCGGTGGCACTCTCGTTGAGGCTACCCAGCGCCCGGTGATCCGCAACGGTACGGTCAGCAGCACCAGCAGCTGCGCCGGCGCGTGTCGCGCTGGGAGGCCGCCGGCTCCGGCGTCCTACTGCCCGTCGCAGATCGTGACCTTGAAGAGTCGCCTGGCCTGAGCCGTCCACCTGAGCGTGACCCTGGCCACGAACGGGTCGCTGGCGGACACGTAGCCGCGGCGGACCTGGACCCTGGCCCGCGGCGTGAACGCGACCTGGGTGCCGCCGCTCGTCACGCTGTCGGGGCCCACGGCGGGGCCGCCCTTGCCGTCGTGCATGAACACCGAGTACTCGAGCCGATCCCCCTTTCGCCCCGAGAAGCTGACCTGGGCTCCGCAGGCGACCGGCTCGATCCGCTCCACGCCGGCGCGCCCGGTATTGCGCCTGCCGCCCAGCTGCTGGTAGGCGCCCACCAGGTCCACGGCCCCGCCGGGGCGGGCCACGATCCGGTGTGCCGACAGGATCGCGCGCCCCCGCGGCGCGCGCAGCAGCGGGCCCGTCGAGTCGGAGGGGGCGCCCGCGTCCACCAGCGGGCGCGCGGGGATCACGTCCCGCCAGGCGCCGTCCGAGGTCAGGTGCTTGAGCGCGTTGAGTCCCGGGTCGTAGCGGACGTCGCCCGAGTGGATCACGCTGGGCACGGCCCTGGTGGAGAACCAGATGTCGCCGTGGCGCACGGCGGCGCGGAGCGACTCACCGCTGCCCAGGATGGCCGTGCCGTCCTTGTCGGCGGCCACGCCGCTTGGAGCCTGACCCGGGTCCGGCGACCCCGCGAGTAGGTTGAGGTAGACGAGTGTGAGCCCCACGAACATGGCCGAGCCAGCGGCGCCGTGGGTGATCGCGCGCTTGCCCACCCGGAAGTCCTGGCGCAGCCCGGGAAGGATGTAGAGGCCGTCGGGGCCGCCCATGTGCGCCGCCGCCAATCGCTGCAGCGCCCGGTCCGCGACGCCCTGGTAGCGGGCCCGCGCGGCGGCCGGACCGCCGGAGATCGCGGCCTCGTGCGCCCCGAATGCCGTGGCCGACAGCGTCCAGGCCTGCTCCTCGTTGCGTCCCATGTAGCCCAGGTCCCCGTCGGGCGCGGCCAGCCGCCACGACGCCTCGGCGATGCTGCGCAGCACGCTGCGCGTGGCTCCCCGCGCGCCGCCGCCCATCAGCTGGAGCCCGCGGGCGTACATGCCCAGCGAGAGGCCCTGGTATGCCATCGGCTCGTCGGGCGGGTCTGACAGGAGGAACGTCGGGTCGCCGCCGACGTTGACCGTGCGGGCAGCCGCCATGCCGGGTATCCGGCGGTTGATCAGGCCCGTCGCGTCCTTCAGATACTTGGAGCGGCTCGGGCCTATGACGCCCTTCGAGAAGCCGCTTCGCAGCCCGGTCGACCGGAGCTCGAGCACCTCCAGGGCCTCCACGAGCTGGTGGTTGCCGTAGTGCGAGGTCGGATCCAGCCGCGCCACCACCTGGTGGCGCAGGAGCCGCTGCCAGCCGGGCACGAGGCGCCGGAAGCGCGAATCGCCGCCGATCGCCCGGCGGGCGAGGTTGTACGACGCCGCCATCGACCAGTTCTGGAACACGCTGGTACGTGGGCGGGTGTAGCGGTTCCGGATCACCCAACCGAAGGCCTTGAAGGCCGAGCCGATCAGCTTGTCGTCGTGCTCACGAAGGCCGGTCTGCAGCAGCCCGTAGCCCAGGATCGACTCCGCGTACGGGGTCGGCTCGTGGATGTCGTCGCGGAAGCTGCCCCCGGCGCGCTGCAGGTGTGGCCACGGGGCCGCGGCCTGTATCGACATCTGCCGGGCGACCTCGCGTATGTCGTAGCCGGGCGCCGCCGCCGCGGCCGTGCCCGCGCCCAGCGCCAGGAGGCCGGCGATGGCGGCCAGGGCGGCGCGTGAGATTGCGGTGCGGCGGCTCAAAGCAGCGTGTCACCTAAGCAGAACCGCCGGCTCGAATGGGGCAGCCTGTCGGCGAGGAGCCCGCGGCGGCTGCCGGCTCCTGTAGCTTTCCCGCCGCGCCGTGAGCAGCCCCATGGACACGACAGGAGGCCAGCCCCAGCCCGCGCTGGACGAGCTGGCCAGCGACCCCTCGTCGCGCAAGCGCTTCCTGCGCGCGCTGGGAGGCGGGGCCGCCGCCACGCTGTCGGTTGCGCTGGCCGCCTGCGGCCGCAGCACGAGCAAGAACGGCGGTAACCAGTTCGGCGGGGCGGGGGTGGGCACCGCCCAGTTCGGTCAGGGCGACGTGGGCATCCTCAACTTCGTCCTCTCGCTCGAGTACATCGAGACGGACTTCTACAGCGCCGCCGTGGCCAGCGGCAACCTGTCCGGTCGGGCGCTGGAGCTGGCCAAGCGCTTCGGAGCCGAGGAGCTGGCGCACGTGGCCACGCTCGAGGCCACGGTGCGGAGCCTGGGCGGCAAGCTCGTGGGGCGGCACAAGACCAGCTTCCCGCTCCAGAGCCAGACCTCGATCCTCACCACGGCCAGCCAGATCGAGTCCCTCGGCGCCGCCGCGTACCTCGGCCAGGTCGATCGGATCCAGAGCAAGCGGGTGCTGGCGGCGGCACTCTCGATCCACAGCGTCGAGGCGCGCCACGCGGCGGTGCTCTCGGCGATGCTCGGCCACCCGATCTCCCCCGACGGGGCGTTTGCCGGGCCGGCCACCAGCACCGACGTCTCCCAGCTCGTGACTCCCTTCATCGTCGGCTGATGGCCCCGCGGGTCGAGATCCACGGCATGACGCGCTCCGCGTTCCTGGTGCGGAGCGCGCTGGCGGCCGGCGGCCTATACGGCGCCGGAGCGGTGGCCCCGGTGGTCAGCCGCGCGCTGGCGGCGGGCGGCGGGGGCGACGTGGGCGTCTTCAAGTTCGCGCTCACGCTCGAGCAGATCGAGTCCGCCTTCTACAAGCAGGCGCTGGCGGTGAAGGGCCTGAGTCCCGAGGTGAAGAAGGTGCTCCAGGAGATCGCCGCGCACGAGGACGCGCACGTCAAGCAGCTGACGCAGACGCTTCAGCAGCTGGGCGCCTCGCCGGCGCCGGCGCCCAAGACGTCGTTCCCGGCGCTGGGCGGCCAGGCCGCGGTGCTCAGGCTGGCGGTCACCCTCGAGGACACCGGCGTGGGCGCCTACAACGGCGCCGCCGCGACGATCAAGTCGCCCGACCTGCTGGCCGCCGCCGGCTCGATCGTGCAGGTGGAGGGTCGCCACGCCGGCGCGGTGCGCGAGCTGGCCGGACGGGCACCGGCACCGGCGGCCTTCGACCGGGCGCTGGCCACGGGCGCCGTGCTGGCTCGCGTCAAGCCGTTCGTCAAGGGCTGAATAGACTCCCGCCCGTGAGCGCCGTGGGCAAGAGCTACCCGCCCTTCGAGTACGAGGTGGGCCGCGAGAAGATCCGCGAATTTGCCGGCGCGGTGGAGGAGCACGATCCGGTCTACCGCGACCGCGAGGCGGCGCAGGCGGCCGGCTTCCGCAACGTGGTGGCGCCCCCGATGTTCGCCGTCGTGTACTCGGCCGGCGCGATGGGGCCGGCCATCCTCGACCCCGAGCTGGGCATCAACCTGATGATGATGCTGCACGGCAGCCAGGAGTTCGTGTGGGGCGAACCGGTGTGCGCCGGAGACACGATCACCACCACCGCCACCTTCAAGGACAGGCGCGAGGAGGCGGGCCGGACCTACTTCGTGTTCGAGTCGGTGTCCAAGAACCAGGACGGCCAGGAGACCGTGCGCGGCACCTGGACCAACATCGTCCGAGGAGGCTGAGGTGAACGAGGGCGACCAGGTCCCCGAGCTGAGGGTCACGCCGGACAAGTACCTGCCGCACCGCTACGCGGGCGCGTCGGGCGACTTCAACCCGATCCACATCGATCCCGAGTTCGCGAAGGCCGTCGGGCTGCCCGGCAACATCCTGCACGGCCTCTACGCCATGTCGCAGGTCGCCCGCGCCAACGCCGCGGCCGCCGGCGGCGATCCGCGCAAGCTCAAGCGGCTCTCCGTCCAGTTCCGCGGGATGGGCTTTCCCGAGAAGGAGATCGCCGTGACGGGCACCGTCAAGGAGCTGCGCGACGGCCACGCCGTGATCGACACGCAGGCCGAGCAGGACGGCACGCGGATCATCCGCAACGCCGAGGCCGAGATCGAGCTGTAGGACCTGGCTGTCGGGGCTACTTGTCGGGCCTCGCCACAATAGGTGGCGTGGAGATCACTTCCAGACAGGCGTTCGTCCTCCGCAAGGTGGTGGAGGGTCACGTGGAGATCGGCCAGCCGGTCGGCTCCAGGTGGCTGGCCGACCAGGACGACGTGCCGTGGGGGCCGTCGACCATCAGGGCGGAGCTGGCACGGCTCGAGGAGCTGGGGCTGCTCCAGCACCCGCACACCTCGGCTGGCCGCGTGCCCACCGACCACGGCTACCGGCGCTATGTGGACCGGCTGCTGGCCGATGGCGGAGCCACGCTGGATCGGCCGCGGATCCAGATCGGCCGCGTGCGCCAGGAGCTGGACGAGGCCATGCGCGCCACCACCGAGCAGCTGTCCCAGGTCACCAACCTGCTGGCCATCGTCTCGGCGCCGCCGCTGGGCACCACCACGATCCGCCACGTGGAGGTGCTGCTGCTCCAGCCGCAGGTGGCCATGGTCGTGGTCATCACGTCGACGGGCGGGGTCACCAAGCGCGTCATCAGCTACCAGCAGCCGATCGACGTCGGCCTGGTCAGCTGGGCCGGCAGCTACCTGAACGAGGTCCTCGAGGGGATCGGCCTGGGCGCCCGCATGCTGCACTCCAAGCTGGCCGCGCCCGACCTCTCCGAGCCGGAGCGCCAGTTCCTGGCCACGCTGGCGCCCGCGTTCACCGAGCTGGAGCAGACAGCCGAGGACACGCTGTTCGTGGGCGGGGCCACGCGACTGATGTCCGAGCACCGCCTCCAGGAGCTCTCCCAGCTGGGTGACCTGATGACCCTGCTCGAGCGCCGCGTGGCGCTCCTGTCGATGCTGCGCAGCGCGCTCGAGGAGCCCAACGTGTACCTGCGGATAGGCGCCGAGAACGAGGCGCCCGAGCTGCGCTCGCTGAGCGTGGTGGCGGCCAACTACGGCATCGCCTCGCGCAACCTCGGCGCCGTCAGCGTGCTGGGTCCGGTGCGGATGGACTACCCGCACGCGATCGCCTCCGTCCGGCAGGCGGCCGTCGAGCTGTCCCACTTCGTCAGCGACCTCTACGACGAGTGAAGCGCGACTACTACGAGACGCTGGGCGTCTCGCGCGACGCCGACGAGCGCGACATCAAGCGCTCGTTCCGCAAGCTCGCGCGCGAGCTGCACCCGGACGTGAACCAGCACGACCCCGAGGCCGAGGAGAAGTTCAAGGAGGCCGCCGAGGCGTACGAGGTGCTGTGCGACTCCGAGCGGCGCTCGGTCTACGACCGCTACGGGCACGAGGGGCTCCAGTCCAGCGGGTTCCACTCCAACTTCCAGGGCTTCGGCTCGTTCTCGGACATCTTCGACGCGTTCTTCGGCGGCGACCCGCTGTTCGGCGGCGGCATGGGCGGCTCGGCCCCGCAGGGGGGCGACGTGGCCGCGGCCGTGGAGATCTCGCTGGACGACGCGGCCGC
>JAXDIC010000316.1:0-3103 GCA_034664185.1 Thermoleophilaceae bacterium | reverse complement strand
CGTCGTCCGACTCCGACCAGGCCAGCGCCGAGCGCGACCAGGCGCTGTCGGCGCCCGATCAGGACGCCGCCAGGTCCGACCAGGAGGCGGCCGATCGGGAGATGGCCCGTCGCCCTCACGACGAGGCCGAACAGCGGGCCCACGACCTCGCGCGGGCGGAGCGCGGGGAGAACGCCGCCAGGCGGGAGGCCACCGCTCAGCAGCGCAGCGAGGCGATATCCGAGCGCTTCGACTCGGCCGCTCGGCGTGACGAGACGGCTCACCTGCGCGACCTCGCCGCCGACACCCGGGATCGCACGGCCGCCGTGCGCGACCGCCTGTCGCCGGGCGCGGCAAGGGACTCCAGGAAGCGCGCCCGTCGACCGCCCTCTGGACGAGACCAAGGGCCCGGCTCGGGACGTCGCTTCGACCGCGAGGAGTAGGCGGCTACAGATTCACAGCCACATACTTCGTCTCGAGGTACTCCTCGATCCCCTCGGCACCCCCCTCGCGTCCGAACCCTGACTGCTTCACGCCCCCGAACGGCGCCGCCGGGTTCGAGACCATTCCCTGGTTCAGCCCGACCATGCCGGTGTCCAGGCCCTCGCAGACGCGCAGGGCGCGCTTGATGTCGCGCGTGTAGACGTAGGCGACCAGGCCGTACACGGTGTTGTTTGCGGCGGCCACCGCGTCCTCCTCCGACTGGAACGAGGCGACGGGTGCTACCGGGCCGAAGATCTCCTCCTCGAGCAGCTTGGCGTCGGGCGGCACGTCGCTCAGCACGGTGGGGTCGAAGAAGTAGCCGGCGCCCTCGCGCGCGTGGCCGCCCACCAGCACCTTGGCTCCCTTCGACCTGGCGTCTTCCACCAGCTCGGACACCTTGTCGCGCTGGACGGCGTCGATCAACGGGCCCACCTCGACATCCTGCTCGGTGCCGCGGCCCACCTTCATCGACCCGAGTCGCTCGGCCAGCTTCTCGGCGAACTGGCTGGCCACGCCGTCGGCCACGTGGAAGCGGTTGGCGGCGGTGCAGGCCTCGCCGATGTTGCGCATCTTCGCGATCACCGCGCCCTCGACGGCGTCGTCCAGATCGGCGTCGTCGAACACCAGGAACGGCGCGTTTCCGCCCAGCTCCATCGACACCCTCAGGATCTGCTCGGCCGACTGCTCGATCAGCTTGCGGCCCACCTCGGTGGAGCCGGTGAACGACAGCTTGCGCGTCCGGGGATCCTTGATCAGCGGCTCCATCACGGACCCCGACGAGGACGACGTGATCACGTTGAGCACGCCGCCCGGCAGGCCGGCCTCCTCCAGGATCTGGGCCAGCGCCAGCATCGACAGCGGCGTCTGCTTGGCGGGCTTCATCACCATCGTGCAGCCGGCGGCCACGGCGGGGCCGATCTTGCGCGTGCCCATCGCCATCGGGAAGTTCCACGGGGTGATGAGCACGCTGGGCCCGACCGGCTGCTTCATGGTCAAGAGCCGCCCGCTGCCGTTGGGCGCCACGGCGTAGCGGCCCTCGATCCGCACCGCCTGCTCGGCGAACCAGCGGAAGAACTCGCCCGCGTAGGTGATCTCGGCCTTCGACTCCTTGACCGCCTTGCCCATCTCCAGGGTCATGAGCAGCGCCAGCTCCTCCTCGCGCTCGCCGATCATCTCCCACGCCCGGCGGAGGATCTCGCCGCGCTCGCGCGGCGGGTGGTCGCGCCACTCCGCCTGCTTCTCGTGGGCGGCTCCCAGCGCGGCGCTGGCGTCGTCGGGCGTCGCGTCGGCGATCTCGCACAGCGTCTCGCCGGTGGCGGGGTCCTCGACCGCCAGCGTGCCGCCCTCTCCACCGTCGCGCCACTTGCCACCTATGTACAGCTGCTTGGGCACCGCATCGATCACGGCCTGCTCATTCATGTCGCCACCGTCTCCGTTCCCAGCTCTTCGGAAATCGCCACGTCGATCGAGTAGTCGATCGGCAGCACTATCAGCGAGGGGACGTCCAGCGACAGGGCGTGCTGTAGCCGGTCGCCGAAGTCCTCGACCGCCTGGCAGCGCCAGGCCGGCATCCCGAACGAGTCGGCGAGCTTCACGAAGTCCGGGTTTGTGAAGTCGACGCCGAAGTGGCGGCCGAACTTCTTCTCCTGCTTCCACACGATCGAGCCGTACTGCTGGTTCTCCCACACCACCGACACGAACGGCGTCTTCAATCGCATGGCGGTCTCGAGCTCCTGGAAGTTCATGAGGAACCCGCCATCGCCATTCACCGCCACCACCTTGCGGTCCGGGTGCACCAGCTTTGCCGCGATGGCCGCCGGCAGCGCGAAGCCCATCCCGGCCAGACCGTTGGCGATCAGCACGGTGTTGGGCTCGTATGCGGGGAACATGCGACCGATCCAGAGCTTGTGCAGGCCGACGTCGGAGACCAGGATGTCCTTGCGCCCGAGCGCTCGGCGGATCTCCCACAGCGCACGCGGGGGCTGCATCGGCCAGTGCGCGTCGGTGCCGGAGCGCTCGAAGTAGCTGTGCACCACCTCGCGCAGCTGGTCCGACCCGCCCGTGTGCGGCACGTGCCGGCACTCCTCTCCCAGGCGGGAGAGGATGTGGTAGAGGTCGCCGATCAGCTCGACCTCGGGGATGAAGTGCGAGTCGATCTCCGCCGGCAGCGTGTCGATGCAGATGATCGTCTTGTCGCCGCTCGGGTTCCAGTACTCGGGCGAGTGCTCGACTAGGTCGTAGCCGATCGCCAGCACCACATCGGCGACCTCGAAGCCCGCCATCTTGTAGTCGCCGGACTGGAGTCCGACCGAGCCGAGCGCCTTGGGATCGTCGGCGCTCATCGCGCCCTTGCCCATGAAGGTCTCGGCCACCGGAATGCCCGTCGCGCGCACGAACTCGCGCAGCGCGGCCGACGCCCCGCCGCGCACCACGCCGTTGCCCACCAGCGCCACCGGGTTGAGCGCGCCGCGAATCAGGTCGGCGGCCTTCAGGAGCTCGCGCGCCGCCGGTTCCGGCTGCACCGGCTTGCGGCGCGGCAGCGGCACGGCGTCCAGGTCGCTGGCCATCACGTCCTCGGGCAGCTCGATGTGGGTGGCGCCGGGCTTCTCCGACTCCGCCACCTTGAACGCCTTGCGCACGA
>JAXDIC010000309.1:0-2881 GCA_034664185.1 Thermoleophilaceae bacterium | reverse complement strand
TCTCGGGGCCCCAGGGCGCGCGCGTGCTGCTGGACGGGCGGCCCGTCCTGCTCCTGTGCTCCAACAACTACCTCGGCCTGGCCGACCACCCGCGCGTGCGCGAGGCCGCGGCCGACGCCGCCATGCGCTGGGGCGCCGGGGCAGGCGCGTCGCGGCTGGTGTCGGGCAACATGACCGTGCACCGGCGGCTGGAGGAGCAGCTCGTGGAGTTCAAGGGAGCCGAGGCGTGCGTGCTGTTCGGCTCCGGCTACCTGGCCAACTCCGGCGTCATCTCGGCTCTCGCCCGCGAGGGCGACGTGGTGTTCTCGGACGCGCTCAACCACGCCTCGATCGTCGACGGCTGCCGGCTGGCTCGGGCCGACACGTTCGTGTACGACCACTGCGATCCCGACCACCTCGAGTGGGGGCTGCGCCAGGCGGACGGGCGCGGCAGCCTGATCGTCACCGACGGCGTGTTCTCGATGGACGGCGACATCGCGCCGCTCGAGGAGATCGTGGAGCTGGCCCAGCGCTACGACACGCGGGTCATGGTCGACGAGGCTCACGCCACCGGCTGCCTTGGGCCGGGCGGGCGCGGCGCCGTGGCCGACGCCGGGCTGGAGGACGAGGTGGACCTCGTGGTGGGCACGCTGGGCAAGGCGCTCGGCTCATACGGCGCCTACGTCTGCTGCCAGCACACGATGGCCGAGTACCTGGTCAACCGAGCGCGCACGCTGATCTTCTCCACGGCTCTGCCGCCGCCCGCGGTGGCCGCCGCCATGGCGTCGCTCGAGATCCTGCGCGAGCAGCCGGACCGCGTCGACAAGCTCCACCGCAACTCGCGCGCCCTGCGCGAGGCGCTGGCCGCGCAGGGCGTCGAGGCCGGCCAGTCGGAGACGCAGATCGTGCCGCTGGTCGTCGGCGACGCCGGCGAGGCGATGGCGGCATGCGAGCGCGCGCTGGCCAGCGGCGTCTTCGCCCAGGCCATCCGCCCGCCCACCGTGCCCGAGGGCACCTCGCGCCTGCGCCTGGCCGTCATGGCCTCGCACACGCGGTCGGAGCTCCGGCACGCGGCCGAGGTGCTGGCCTCCGCGCTGGGCGCGCAGGCCAAGCCGCCCGCGCGCAGGCGCCCGGCCGAGGGGCCGCAGCCGGCCATCTACGACCGAGTGGCCGAGGCGGCGTAGGCCAACCGCCGCGGGCCGGGGTCGGACCGGGGCAGCCCAGGCCGCCCGTAGTTGCTTTCGTTACCGCCCGTGCGAGGCCTGTTCGTCACCGGCACCGACACGGGTGTCGGCAAGACCGTCCTGGCCGCGGCCATCTGTGCCGCCCTGGCTGCCCGCGGCGAGCGCGTGGCCGCGTTCAAGCCCGTCGTGACGGGGCTAGACGAGCCGGCCGGCGACTGGCCGCGCGACCACGAGCTGCTGGCCGCCGCGGCCAGCGCCGGGCAGTCGCCGGAGGACGTCGCGCCGGTGCGGTTCGGCCCGCCCGTCTCGCCGCACCACGCAGCCGAGCTGGCGGGCACGACGCTCGAGCCTCTGGAGCTGGCCGCCGCCGCCCGCGCGGCCGGCGAGGGCGCCGACGCGCTGATCGTGGAGGGCGTCGGGGGGCTGATGGTGCCGCTCACGCCCGGCTATCTGGTTCGCGACTTCGCGCTGGAAGTCGACCTGCCCGTCGTGATCGCTGCTCGGCCGGGGCTGGGCACGATCAGCCACACGCTGCTCACGATCGAAGCGGCTCGTACGGCTGGCCTGGACGTGCGCGCGGTGGTGCTCACACCGTGGCCGGACGAGCCGGACGAGATGGAGCGCTCCAACCGCCGGACCATCGCCGCGCTGGGCGAGGTGGGCGTCTCGACCCTGCCCCACACGACACCGGACGCCCTGGCCGACGCCGGCGCGGCGCTCCCCCTGGAAGACTGGCTGGCGCCGTGAACCTGCGTACGTTCGTCCCCCCGCTCCCGCTGCCCACCGCGTCCCCTCCCAAGCCAGGCGAGCCGGCGCGCGAGCTGCCCGAGCCCGGCCTGGACGGCGGGCGCCCAGCGGTGGTCGCCTTCCTCCGCCACACCGGCTGCCCGTTCGCCGAGGCCACCGCTCGTGCCATGCGCGAGGCCGCCGCGGCCGAGCCCGGCGTCGCGTGGGTGGCCGTGAGCCACGCCTCGACCGCGGCCACGGCGCGCTGGGGCGACGCGATCGGCGGGCTGGACGGCGTCAGCGTGCTGATCGACCGCGACCGCATCCACTACGCCACATGGGGCCTCGGCCGCACGTCGCTGACCCACTTCATGGGCCGCCGGTCGCTCTCCGAGGTGGCGCGACTGGCGCGTGAGGGCGTCCGCAATCGACACCCCGACGGCACCCGCTGGCAGGGCGCCGGGACCTTCGCGGTGGACGGCGACGGCGTCGTGCGCTGGCGGCACCTGCCCGCCCACGCCGGCGACCTGCCGAGCCTGGGCCAAGCGATCGCCGCGCTCCGCGGCGGCTGATCGGCCGGCTACTCCGCGGACACGCGCTCGGGAAGCTCGACCGCCGGCAGGCCGTCGATGCTCTCGGCGTTCTTCTCGCGCTGGTACTCCACCATGGCCTCCTCGCCCCCGGTGCGCAGCCTCTTGCCTCCCGACGCGGTCAGGTGGGGCCGCTTGCCCTCGTAGCTCATCAGCGGCACGCCGTAGCCGCACGAATCGGCCACGCGCGTCACGTCGACCAGCACGATCGACCGTCGCGCCTCGGGCACGCCGGGATCTTCGAACGCGCACTGCTGGATCAGCTCGGCGAAGCACGGATCGGCCGGCCCGACGACCTCGCCGCGGCCGTGGAGGCGCAGGATCCGCGGCGGCCCCTCGAACGCGCACAGCATCACGACGATGCGGCCGTTCTCGCGCAGGTGGGCGATCGTCTCGGCGCCG
>JAXDIC010000060.1:0-10517 GCA_034664185.1 Thermoleophilaceae bacterium | reverse complement strand
GGGTGGCGGTCACCAACCTGATCCGGATGCTCGAGCTGCCGGACGAGGCGCTTGCCATGGTCGAGCGCGGCGAGCTGTCGGGCGGCCACGGGCGTGCGTTGCTGCTGGTCAAGGACCACGCCTCGCGACTTCGGCTGGCCCGCGACGCTCGCGACGGCGCCTGGTCGGTACGCGAGACCGAGCGCCACGCCCGCGAGCTGGAGGACCCCAGCCGCACCCAGCCGCGCGAGCCGATCGTCATCCACCCAGACCTCGCCGACGCGATCGGCGCCGCCGAGGACACCCTCTCCGCGGCCCTCGGGCGCGAGGTCAGGGTGCGGCCGCGAGCCGGCGCGTTCCGTGTCGAGTTCGAGATCGACCACCCGCGCGAGGGCGTCGAGCTGGCCGAGCGGCTGCTGCGGAGAAGGGCCGCTTAGCCCGCCGGGGACGCCCCCGGCCCGGCGCTAGAATCGCGCCCGTTCGGGCGATTAGCTCAGCCGGTTAGAGCGCTTCTCTGATAAGGAAGAGGTCCCAGGTTCGAGTCCTGGATCGCCCATCGGCCGTTTGCAGGGCTTTCTGGGCGGGTTCCGGATTCTCGCAGCGCCCGGCTCGGAGCGCCCGCGTCGCGCGCAGGCGTATGACGCCGTGCCGACCGGCCGCTCCCCGCGCGTACGTCCTCGAGCCGCGCACGAGGCGGGCGCTGAGCGAGCGTGCACGTGCGCCGTTGAGGAACTTGACCTTGCAGGTGACCTTCGACTTGCCGTGCTTCTTCGCCACCTTGCAAGTGACCAGCGGTGAAGCGTGGCGCCGAACGCGACCTTGTGCCCATCCGGCGAGAACACGGCTGAGCCGTTATCCCCTGACGACCTTGGCCACAATCCAAGCTCTCGGTACCGGGCCAAAGAACCGACTGTCATCCGACTCGGCCCGGTTATCTCCAAGGAGGTAGTACATGCCCGCGGGAATCACGATCGGCTGCGGAAAGTCGCAGCCAGTAGCGAACTGCTTCTGACAGGAGTTGGCGAATGCGGCGTCATTCTCCGGTGCGCTGTTGCGTATGACTCGGCCCTTCACGATCGACACTCGGTCGCCCGGTCCAGCCACTACTCGCTTGATGAAGACCCCGCGGGGCGTGCCGCCAGGCCTTGCGCATGCTTGCGAATGGCCTAGTCCCTGCTTTCGGTTCCCGCAGACAGGAGTTGTGGCCTGTGACCCGCTAGGAGGCACGAAGATGACTATCTCGCCAACAGCCGGTGGGCCCGAGATGCGCTCGACCTGCACCTTCTGACCCGCATTGAACGTGGGCAGCATTGCGGGCGACGGCACGGTATATGTGCGGGTCGAGGAGCTGCCGCCACAACCCGCGGCTAGCACCAACGGGACGAGCACTGACACAGCTCTGGTAGCGGCTCTCCACATTCCGAGTCTTTCCTCTCAGGGTCCCTGGACGACTGCGCCGCGGCAGCTTATCTCGTGCGGGCGGCGTCGAAAGTCGGCGAGACTCCGTGTTTTACATACGCATACGCACGGGCCGATCCCGGCTTTCCAGGCGCGCCCGCGTGACCCTTAAACAGCTCGATCGTCTTCGGGCACCGCTCGGGCGAGCAGGCCGAGGTACTAAACGGGTACATCACGTCACGCGCCCGGCTCCTCTTCGCTCCACAGGCTGAGCTGACCTTCCGCACGGTTTGCAGCGCTTTCGTGTCCTAGCGTGTCGTCGCTCGCACGCTCGTCCCCGCTATGGCGCTCCCTGATAAGGAAGAGGTCCCAGGTTCGAGTCCTGGATCGCCCATGGCCCCGCCGGCTCTCACGATGCCCCGCCCGCGATGGGCATGGTCTTCAGCTCCATCCGCAGGCGGGGACCCATGCCGGGTAGCTCGAGTTCGGCGGAGGCGACGGTGAAGCCCGCTCGTTCGTAGAACGAGCGGGCATGTGTCCGGGCGTTGCACCACACAGCGGTCGCGCCGTGCGCTGCCGCGTGGCGCACGAGCGCATCGAGTAGCAGCGTGCCGGCGCCGCAGCCGCGGGCCTGTGGTGATGCCGCCACGTCGCGCACCCGCCATTCCCCGGGGCCGCCTTCGGGGCCCACTAGGCCGACGGCCACCAGTTCCTCCCCGGCGAAGGCCCCGACCGCGAACAGGTCGCTGGCCTCGCACACGGCCAGCTCGTCGATGGTTTGGTCGGGACGCAGGACGACCTGCCGCAGCGCCCGGGTCGCCGCCGGCGGAATCGGGCGGACGTGGAGATCTCGCACGTGCCAGGAGAGTACGTGGGTACAGCGGGGGTTCGTCGAGATAGAGTGCCGCGCGGTGGCCGCAGGCAACGGAGACCCCTCGGGGTAGCGGTCGGTGATCCGTGGATTACGGCGTGATGTTTTTTGGCTCCGCCGACGGAGCGGATCCGGCCGTCGGATACGACCTCGTGCTCGAAGTGGCGCGGCGCGCCGACCGGGCCGGGCTGGCGTGCATCTGGACGCCTGAGCGGCATTTCCATTCATTCGGGGGCTTGTTCCCGAACCCCGTCGTGATCAGCGCCGCAGTGGCCGCCGTAACCCAACGCCTCCAGATCCGCGCCGGGAGCCTCATCTCGCCGCTGCACGACCCGATCCGGATCGCGGAGGACTGGGCCGTCGTCGACCGGTTGTCCCATGGGAGGGCGGCGATCTCGTTCGGATCCGGCTGGAACGCCGACGACTTCGTCTTCTTCCCCGAGCGCTACGCCGGGCGCCGCGACCTCGTCTTCGAGCAGATGGACGTCGTTCGCCGGCTGTGGCGCGGCGAGCACATGACGCGGGTCAATGGCGTCGGCGTCGATGTCTCGCTCGACCTCCACCCCAGGCCCGTCCAGGCCTCGCTGCCCGTGTGGGTGACCGCGTCCGGGAGTCCGGAGACGTTCCGTCGCGCGGGCAGCGCCGGGGCGAACGTGCTCACCCACCTCGTCAACAAGGACCTCGACCAGCTCGCCGAACACACCCAGGCCTACCGCCGAGCGCGGGCGGCGGCCGGTTGGTCGCCCAACACGGGGATCGTGTCGCTGATGCTGCACACCTACCTCGATCGCGATCCGGTCGTCGCTCGTGATCGCGCACGGGCGCCGCTGCGCGAGTACCTGCGCTCGGCGGTGTCGCTCGAGCAGCGGGCGGCTGCGGCGGGCGGGACCATGAGCGGCGGGCACACGCCCGGACCGGACAGCTTCGCCCCGGAGCTGGTCGACGAGATGGTCGAGCTGCGCTGCGAGCGCTACCTCGACGGCGCCTCGCTGATCGGCTCGACAGACACGTGTGCCCCGCTCCTGCGCCGGATCGCCGGTGCCGGCGTGGACGAGGTGGCGTGCCTGCTCGATTTCGGGCCGCAGCCCGACGAGGTGCTTGGAACAGTCGACGGCTTGGCCGATCTCGCCCGCGACTGCGCCGCCCGCACGTCAGCGGTTGCGCGCTGACGGCCGTGCCAGCGCCGTTCCTGACGCGCGCTCGTCGAGCGCCCGCGCGAGCTGTGCGATCGTGGGTGCTTCGAAGAGCCGGCGCAGCGGGAGGTCCGTTCCGAACTCGGCGCGGATGCACCCGACGAGGTGAGTGGCCAGGAGCGAGTGTCCGCCAAGCTCGAAGAAGTCATCTGAGACACCAATGGGTTCGACATCCAGCGTGCTCTCCCAGAGACGCGCAAGGCGCCGTTCGGTCTCGGTCCTTGGCGGGACGCGCTCGCGCGGGTCGCGTTGTTGGGCCACCTCGAGCAGCGCTTCCTCGTTCACCTTGCCGTTGGGCCGGAGGGGGATAGCCGGGACCTCGCGCACCAACGTCGGAACCATCGCGCGCGGCAGGCGCGCCACGGCGTGCTCGCGCATGGATCGGGACGTCACGCACGCTCCGTGGCGAGGCACGACGAATGCTGCGAGCGCGGTCTCCGAGCTGCCATCGGCGTACGAGACGACGTGCGCGGCGGCGACTGCGGGATGCGTCCTAAGCACTTCGGCGACCTCCGCGGGGTTGACGCGCACGCCGCGCACTTTGACTTCGCGATCGAGCCGCCCGAGGACCTCGATCGAGCCGTCGGATGTCGCGCGGCCGGCATCGCCGGTCCAGTAGAGGAGGTCGTCGGGGTCCTTCCGGTAGGGGTTCGGCCGGAAACCGCCGTCACTGACGCCGCCGTCAAGGTATCCAAGCGTCCGAAACGGCGTCCGTATGACGATCTCACCGTGCTCGCCGGGTCCGCATATCCCGCCGCCGCGCCGCATGACCACGACCTGGGTGTCGGGCAGCGGCCGGCCGATGACCTGCGGCCCCGGCGGTGGATCCGCATCCACCCGGTGGAACGTCTTGATCATCGTGGTCTCGGTGGGTCCGTAGAAGTTGACCACCTCCGCGTGGCAGTCGGGGAAGGCCTCCCGCCAGCGACGCACGAGCGAACCGTGCAGCGGCTCTCCGGACAGGCAGATGAGGCGCAGGCGCTCGAGCCCCGCATCCACGTGACGCTCCTCGGCCAGCCAGCTGGAGAGCACGCTGGGCGTCGTGTGCACGACCGTGACCTTCTCCCGGTCAAGCCACGCCGTCATGGCCGCCAGGTCCGCCGGCGAGGGCAGGCAGATCGTCGCACCGGTCGTCAGCGGGACGAAGATGTCGCGGAGCACTGCGTCGAAGGAGATGGTCGTTATCTGAGCGACGCGGTCGCCGGGCCCGATGGCGAACTCCTGCGCCTCCCACTGCACGAAATGGGAGAGGCCCTGGTGGCTACCGACGATTCCCTTCGGGCGGCCCGTGGTGCCGGAAGTGAAGAAGATGTATGCGGGGTCCGATGGCGTCGGTCGCGGCCTCGCGGGGCTGCTCCCGGCGCGCGCGCCGACGCCGACGCCGTCGCGAGCCAGTCGCCGAGCGCGAACCCCCCCAGGCACGGCGCTGTCGCCGACCACGACGGCCTGCGTCGCCTGCGCCTCCGAGACCATCGTCTCTCGTCGCAGCAGGGGGATGTCGGCGTCGAGCGGCAAGACGACTCCTCCCGCCTCGAGCACCGCGAGTATCGCCGCGACCGTGCCGAACTCCTTGGATCCCTGAACGGCCACGACTTCCCCGCGGGCGAGATCGCCCTGCGCCAGGCAGCGCACGATGGGGCTCACGGCGCCGGCTAGGGTCCCGTAGCTCCACTGCCGGCCGCCGAGGTCGAGCGCGGGCGCCTGCGGATCCCGGCGGACGGCCGCTCGAACGGCATCGCAGACCGGGGCGCACGCGCGAGCGGGCAGCGGGTCGGCGAGAGCCTGCTCGCGCCGGCGCTCGGCCACGGGCAGCATGGTGGGCGGGGCGCGATTGACGGACCGCTCCGGCGTCACGCGCGGATCCTACGGAGCGGTCGGCATTACCGGATCGACGATGTGATCGAGTACCAGCGTGCACTTCGCTCGGCCGACGCCCGGCGTCTCGGTGATCATCCCGACCTACCAACGTCGAGAGCTCGTCATGCGCGCCGCAGCCAGCGTGCTGAGGCAGACCCACCGCGACTTCGAGCTGATCGTCGTGGACGATGGCTCCACCGACGGCACGGAGCGAGCACTCGCGCCGTTCGCCGGAGGGCTCCGTTACCACTGGCAGCCGAACCGCGGTGTCTCTGCGGCCCGCAACGCCGGGATCGAGCTCGCACGAGGCTCGATCGTCGCGTTCCTGGACTCCGACGATCGCATGCTTCCCGACCACCTCGCCGTCCTGACGGGAGCGCTCGCGCGCCACCCGACGGCGGTGCTGGCATCGACATGCCCCTTTCACCTGTTCGCGGGCCGCGAGCGAGCAAGCGACGCGCGGTTGGTGGACTTCAGGGGCCGGCTCTTCGAGTCGCGCGTCATCGGGCTCCCGATGTGCGTCGCGGTACGCCGCGACGCACTCTTCACGGTCGGTGGATTCGACGAGCGCATGAAGGCAGGGGAAGGCGGCGATCTGTTCTTGCGACTGGCGACGGTCGGTGCATTCGCGGTCGTCCGTCGGCGGACGATCGTTCGCGAGTTGATCCCCGGTTCGCTCAGTGACCGCGCTCGGCGCGCAGGGGACTATCTGACCGCCTTTGATTTGAGCGTGCACGACCTGGCGTCCGCAGCGGAGCGCCTTCCGCAAAGCGAGCGAGCGCGGGTGTCGGACCAGGCGCGCGGGCTGGTGCATTTCGCCCGGGCCATGCGTGCGCTCGACCGGCACGATGCCGCGCTCCTCTCGGAGCAGCTCGCTGCCGCCGGCGGGCTGCTGTCGTTGTCCAACGCGCCGTTCCTGACGTGGTGGTATGTCGTCCGCGTCCTCCCGCGGAGCCACGAGCGGAGCGAACGCCTGTGGGCCTTCACGGCCCTCGCCGACCTGTGGCCCGACAGGCATGCCGACACGGCACGGTTCATGCGGCTGTCGGCTATCGCGACCGCATGCCGCGCCGGACGCTTGGGCCAAGCGAGGGGGCTGCTACGGCGCTGGCCTCCTGGGGAGACGCTGCGGTTCGCGTGGCGGCTGATCCCGACCCTTCGGCACATCGCGCGCAGGTCGGTCCAGGATCGCCGCCGCCGAGGGCGTGGGACGCCAGCGATCGACCCTGGCTCGCGTCGCGTGGCATGAGCCGGTCCTCACCCGGCGCGGGCTGCACGCGATCGAGGTTGCGTCACGTCCAGCCGAGTCGTCGGCTTCCAGCCTCGCGCACGATCTCGTCGAGCCGGGCGCCCACTCGCTCCGGCGAGCACGCGGGGTTTTCGGCCTGGCGCAGCGCGGCTTGGCGAAGGCGCGCGTATTCGTCGCTGTCGTGCCATACGCGCGTGAGCGCAGCCGACCACCCGGCCAGCCCGGCGCTCGGATCCACCAGCACCCCGCCGGCCCCGACCGCCTCGGGCAGGCCGCCTGTCGCCGCCGCGATCACCGGGATGCCCGCGCACTGGGCCTCCCGGGCCACGCGGCCGAAGCCCTCGGGCGCCGCGCTCGGAACGAGCAGGACGCGCGCGTCGCCATAGAGCGCCGCGGGGCCGGCCACTTCGTCGCGCAGCTCGAGGTTCGGCAGTCTTCGCACCGCGTCGCTCAGCGCCGCGAGGTCGTCCGGTGCGATCCACCAGCAGCGATTGAACGCGAAGGGGATCTGGGGGAGGCGCGCGGCCAGCTCGAGCGCAGTGGCCAGGCCCTTCTTCGCCACCGGGTTCACGAACAGCGCCGTGCGCCGCGACGTCGCAACCGCGTAGCGCCGGCGGTCCACGACCGGCGGCAGCACCTCTACCTCGACCCCGCGTGGCGCGGCGGCCGCCAGGAAGCGAGACGCTGCAAGGACCCGCGCCAGCGGCCGGGCCGCGAGCTCGACCGACAGCATGTCGTGGAGGTAGAGGACCGTCGGCACGCGCCGGCGGGCCAGCTCGTCGAGCATCGCGTCGCTCGCGCCGTTCAGCCCGTCCACGTGCCCGCCGAGCACCGCCACGTCCGGCGGCCGTCGCCGGAGGAGATCCTCGAGCGCCGGCACGATGTCGGTCTGCCGGAGAGTCGGGTAGCCCGTCGAGCCGTCCACGCCGACGTCAGTCGCTCGTCCCCGCGGCCCGACGGGGCAGAGCACGGTCACGTCGTGCCCGCGCGCGAGCAGGGCAAGCGCCATCTGGCGGTCGGTGAGCTGCGCGCCGCCGATCAGCGGCAGGTGGGGCTTGGTGACGAACAGGACCCGCACGGTGGCGCGGCATCTTTACCGGTCCGCCGACGCCACGCCGCTTGCCGGCAAGCACGGCCGTCGTCGCCCATGGCCCAACGGCTGTCCTCCTACTGCGCCGTACTCGTGTAAGGCGCTAAAGACACGGGGGGCGTTAAGGCCGTCAGGTTGGTGGCGGCCGGTGACCAGTTGGATATGCGCGCGAACCCGCTCCCAGAGTGGGAAACGCGAGCGAAGACAGAGTCGAACCTCCAATCGGGAGGACCAACTGGGGTGATGGAGGACACTCGACTCAAAACCCAGCAAACCCGCCTCCAGACCGCCCTTGCACACCCCGGCGCGGACAGACAGCGTCCAATCGCCTATGTTTACGCCGGCCTGGCCACGCCGCCTCCGGCCGGAGCCCCCCGTAGTCTCATCGACTCCAGCGCGGCAGGGCGCTGGCAGCGAAGGAACGAGCCTGCCGCCATCGAACGTGGACTCATTGCGACAGCCCACCGAAAGCCCTAGCGCCAACGGCGCCAGTCCCACCGTGCTCGTAACGGGGGGCTCGGGCTTCATCGGCTCGCACGTCGTGGACGTGCTCATCAAGCGCGGATATACGCCGCGCATCTATGACCTGCGCGAGTCGCCCCACCACGAGCCGGGCTCGATCGACACCGTGATCGGGTGCGCCACCGACACGCAGGCGCTCGCCCGCGCGATGGACGGCTGCCAGGCCGTCATCCACCTGGCCGCCATGGCCGACGTCGGCCACGTGCAGAAGGACCCGGCCGGCGCCGAGCGACTCAACTCGCGCGCCACCTCGGCCGTGCTCGAGGCCGCCCGCGAGACGGGCGTCAAGCGCGTCGTCTACGGCAGCACCATCTGGGTCTACAGCGACTGCGCCGACACGGCGGTGGACGAGGACACCCCGCTCGCCCACCCCGCGCACCTCTACAGCGCCACCAAGCTCGCCGGCGAGCTGTACTGCCGCTCCTACGCCGAGCTCTACGGCGTCGAGTACACGATCCTGCGCTTCGGCATCCCGTACGGTCCGCGCGCTCGTGTGGCCGCCGTCGTGCCCGCGATGGTCGAGAAGGCCCTTGGCGGTCAGCCGCTCACCGTGGCCGGCGACGGCATGCAGGGCCGCCGCTTCGTCTACGTCGAGGACCTCGCCGCCGGCGTGGTGGAGGGCCTCGCCCCCCAGGCCGCCAACCGCATCTACAACCTCGCCGGCAACGAGACCACCACGATCCGCGAGATCGCCCATACGGTCCGCGACCTGCTGGGCGACGTCGAGATCACCCATACGGAGGGCCGCCCAGGCGACTTCAGCGGCAAGGAGGTCTCCAACAAGCGCGCGTTGGAGGAGCTCGGTTGGAGCGCGGCCACGCCGTTCCGCGAGGGCGTCCGCCGCTACGTCGAGTGGCGCCATCACCACGACCCGGTCGCCGGCGAGCCGGTCCAGGCGCCCGTCCCAGCGGCCCGCGCAAGCCTGCGCCAGCGCCTGACTCCGCGCATCCCGTCGATCTCCGTCGCGATCCCTCGGCGCGCCATCACCACGGCCGCGCTCACGGCCAGCATCGGCTGGGGCGTGGCCAGCGACGACTCGTTCACCCTCCTCGCCAAGGCCTTCGGCGGCGGCCCAACCACGTCCGTCAAGACCAACCGGCCCGAGGTCGGAGTGCTGGTCGACGCGCCCGCGTCGCTCGCGCCCGCCATCGCCCAGGAGCTGCGGCGCAACGGCGGCGGCGCCTCGGTCGCGCTCAACGGCGAGGTCGCCCCCTCGACCATCACCACGGTGAAGGCCGCGGGCAGCGACGCCGTTCCGCGCCTGAAGCCCGGCGGCCCTGTTCGCTGGCTGGGCACACGCCAGCAGATCAAGCACATGGCCAAGGAGCTGGGCATCTCGGGTCACATCTACTACGAGGCCCCAGGGCACGGATACACGTACATGCAGAGCGTGCTCGGACGGACCAGCGGCGCCTCGGCGCTCAGGGGACGACTCCGGCTCGCGGGCCCGTCCTCCCTGACCAAGCTTCGCCGCGGCGACATCGTCGAGATCTCCGTCGCGCCGGGCGCGCACTGGCGCTCCACGGTGGACTGGCTGGCCGCGGAGCTGCGAGCGCGCCACCTCCGCGCGGTGCCGGCGGACATGCTCATCCGCCACAAGGCATAACCCGACTCGGCCCCGGGTACAACCCGGCCGTACCCCTATTGCAGACGGGCGCGCCGCAGTTCGGTGGCGCTCCAAGATGGAGTGCCGGACGGGCCCGTCGAGGAGGAGAGAGCATGGTCCTGAGACGATTCAGACGCGACGGCGACCCCGCCGCCGGCTACGACCAGCGCGGCTCGGTGACGACCACCGACCGCCCGGTCACGGACACGCGTGACACGCGTGACGTTCGCGACCCGAACGGCAATGGCGTTCCCGAGCGAGCCCCGCGTGGAGCAGTGGCGCCCGAGTCCGCCGACCGGGGCCGCCTGCGACAGCGCGAGGAGTTCGGCGGCATTCACTTCGGCCCCGCCTTCTTCGGCTGGCTGGTGGCCGTGGGCATGGCGGTGATCTTCACCGCGATCCTGAGCGCGGCGGGCGCCGCGATCGGCCTGAGCGCCAAGTCCGCCTCGTCGGCCGACGCGGGAACCATCTCCATCGTCGGCGGCGCGCTGCTGGTCGCGGCGCTGGCACTGGCGTACTTCTGCGGCGGCTACGTGGCTGGCCGGATGTCGCGCTTCGACGGCGGGCGCCAGGGCTTCGGCACCTGGGTCGTCGGCCTGGTGATGACGGTGCTGGTGGGAGCCGCCGGCGCGATCTTCGGGTCGCAGTACAACGTGTTCAACAAGCTCAACCTGCCGCGCATCCCGATCAAGGAGGGCGACCTCGCCACCGGCGGGGCCATCGCCCTCGCGGCGCTTGCGCTCGCGACCCTG
>JAXDIC010000296.1:0-6316 GCA_034664185.1 Thermoleophilaceae bacterium | reverse complement strand
GACACGCTGCCGATCGCGCACACGCGGCCCAGGTCGTTGCGGCCCAGGTCGACCAGCATCACGTGCTCGGCGCGCTCCTTCTCGTCGGCCAGGAGCTCGCGCGCGCGCTCCAGGTCCTCGTCCACGGTCTGGGCACGCGGACGCGTGCCTGCGATCGGCCGCTGCTGCGCGTGCCGGCCGGTGACCTTCACCAGCGACTCCGGCGACGCGCCGGCGATCTGGAAGTCCTCGAAGTCGAGGAAGTACATGTACGGGCTGGGGTTGATCGTGCGCAGCCCGCGGTAGATGGAGAACGCGTCGACCGGGGCGTCCGCGCTCCAGCGCTGGCTGGGCACCACCTGGTAGATGTCGCCGGCGCGGATGTGCTCCTTGGCGTGCTCCACGGCCTCCGCGTAGCCGTCGGCGCCGATGTTCGAGGTCCACTCCGGCGGCTCGCGCCGGCCGGCGGCCACGCGCGGGACCGGCGCCGCCAGGCGCTCGCGCACGTCCGCGATCGCGGCCAGCGCCTGCTCGTAGGAGCGGTCGAAGTCCCCCTCGCCGGTGAAGACGTTGGCCAGCACGGTCACGCGGTGGGTGAAGTGGTCGAACGCCAGGAGGACGTGCGAGACCATCACGGCCATGTCGGGCGAGCCCAGCTCGTCGGGGCCGCGCTCCCCCACGCTGGGCTCGAACGTGCGCACCAGGTCGTAGCCGAACAGCCCGACGGCGCCGCCGGCGAACGGCGGCAGGTCGTCCACCGGCGCCATCCGGTAGCGGGCAAGCTCGTCGGCCACCGCGGCGTAGGGGTCGCCGTGCTGGCGCGGCTGGCCGTCCACGGTCAGCTGGCCGTCCTCCAGGCGCATGACCGTGCGCTGCTGCACCCCCAGGAACGACCAGCGGCCGAAGCGCTGGCCCTGCTCGGCCGACTCCAGCAGGAACGACGGGCCGTCGCCGTGCAGCTTGAGGTACGCGGACACCGGCGTCTCGCAGTCGTCGATGAAGCTGTGCCGGACCGGCACCAGCGTGTGGTCGCGCGCGAGCGCGCGCGCCTCCTCGAGGCTGGGCGAGACCTCCAGCTCGGCCGGGTCAGCGACGACGGCCATTCAGCTCCTCGAACGCGTCGGCCAGCGTCAGCCCGCGCGAGGCGAGGAGGACGGTGAGGTGGTACAGCACGTCCGCGGCCTCCGCCGCCAGGCGAGCGTCGGGCTCGGAGGCGGCCGCGCGGGCCACCTCGTCCGCCTCCTCGCGCACCTTGTCGCCGATCCGCGGCGGGTCGGCCAAGAGCTCGGCTGTGTAGCTGGCGTCGGGGCTTCGGGTGCGGCGCTCGTCCACCGTGCGCTCCAGCGCCGGCAGCGCCTCGTGCGGGGCCGGCGGCTCCAGCTGGCCGTTGTGGAAGCAGGTGCGCTCGCCGGTGTGGCACGCGGGCCCGGCGGGCTCGACAAGGGCCAGCACGGCGTCGACGTCGCAGTCGAAGCGCAGCGCGCGCACGCGCTGCACGTTGCCCGACGTCTCCCCCTTGTGCCACAGCTCCCCGCGCGAGCGGCTCCAGAAGTGCGTCTCGCCCGTCGAGCGCGTGCGCTCGAGCGCCTCGGCGTTCATGTACGCCAGCGTCAGCACCTCGCCCGTGCGCCAGTCCTGCACCACGCACGGCACCAGCCCGCGCTCGTCGAAGGAGACCTCCTGCATTCGAGCGATTCTATGGACGGCTGCGCGGGACCAGTCGGCGTTAGGCTCCCGTGCGGATGGACTCGACCGAGCTCGCCTTCGCCGGGATCGCCCGCCAGGCCGAGATGATCCGCGCGCGCGAGGTGTCGCCGCGGGAGCTGGTGGACCTCTACCTCGACCGCATCGAGCGGATCGATCCGCGGCTGAACGCCTTCCGGGTCGTGCTGGCCGAGCGCGCCCGGGCGGAGGCGCAGCAGGCCGAGGGGCGCGCCGGCGCCGGCGACGAGCGGCCGCTCCTGGGAGTGCCCGTCGCCGTGAAGGACAACATTCACGTGGCGGGCGAGTTCACCGGACACGGCTCCGCGGGCCACGGTGGACCGGAGCAGGCCGACTCCGAGCAGGTCCGGCGCCTGCGCGAGGCCGGCGCGATCGTGATCGGCAAGACCAACCTGCCCGAGCTGGCGATCTTCCCATGGACCGAGTCGGAGGCGTTCGGCAAGACGCGCAACCCGTGGAACACCGACCGCTCGACGGGTGGGTCGAGCGGCGGCTCCGCCGCGGCGGTGGCGGCCGGCCTGGCCGCGGCGGGCTCGGCCAGCGACGGTGGGGGCTCGATCCGCATCCCGGCGGCGTGCTGCGGCCTGGTGGGTCTGAAGACCCAGCGCGGCCGCGTGAGCCTGATGCCCGACGCCGAGCACTGGCACGGGCTGAGCGTGGCGGGATCGGTCACGCGGACCGTGCTCGACACGGCGCTGTGGCTGGACGCCGTGGCGGGCCCCGCGCCCGGCGACGCCGACCGCGCGGAGCCGCCGGCGCGGCCGTTCGCCGAGTCGGCTCGAACGCCGCCGGGAAGGCTGCGGATCGCCGTGTCGACCAAGCCGTCGGTGCCGCTCGTGAAGGTCGAGGAGTCGGCCAAGCGGGCCGTGCGCGAGACCGCTGACGTGCTGCGCTCGCTGGGGCACGAGGTGTTCGACCGCGACCCCAGGTACCCCGACGTGCGGCCGTCGTTCATCCCCCGCTGGCTGCGCGGCATCGCCGACGACCGGGCCGCGCTCGACCGCCCGGCGAGCGCCGAGAAGCGGACCAAGGCGCTGGCCGGCCTGGGCCGCCGCATCGGCCCGAAGGCTCTCCGCCGCGCACGCGAGCGCGAGCACCGGATGACCGCCAGGCTCATGGCGATCTACGACCACTGCGACGTGCTGCTCACGCCCACCATCCCGCACCCGCCGCGCGAGATCGGCCGCTACGACGGCCGCGGCTGGCTATGGACGCTGATGGGCGCGGCCAACACCGTGCCGTACACCACGCCGTGGAACGTGACCGGCCAGCCCGCCATGTCGGTGCCCGCGCCCTCGCTCCAGGACGGCCTGCCGATGGGCGTCGAGCTGATCGGCCGCCCGCACGACGAGGCCACGCTGATCTCGCTGGCCGCGCAGCTCGAGGCCGAGGTCCGCTGGCCCGAGCGCCGGCCGCCGGTCGGATAATCCACCCGTTGCGGCCGACGCCCACCGCGCCCTCGTCATGAGCAGCTTTTTAGGACCTATAGGTCAGAAAAAGCTGCACTCGATTGCGGCGGTCGCCGGCGCGTGAAGATCGCGCTGCTGGTCGACCGCTTCCCCGTGCTGTCGGAGACGTTCGTGGCGGCCGAGGCTCGCGCGCTTCGCCGGATGGGCCACGACGTTCGCGTGGAGGCGGGCGGCCGGGCCGAGCGGACGAACCCGGAGGCCGCGGACATCCCCGTGTCGTACATCGATCGCGATGGCGTCGGGCGGCGCGTGCGCGACCTGGCGTGGCTGTCGGCCCGGCACCCGCTGGCGTGCCTGGCCGACCTGCGCGACCGGCGCCGCTGGCGGCGCCAGGAGGCCGTCCGCCCGCTTCGCGCGCTGGCATCCGCGGCACGGCGCGCGGCGCGCGACGGCGACGTGCACCTGCACGCGCACTTCGCGGTCGGAGCCGCGCTGGACGCGCTGCGCATGGGACGGCTCCTGGGCGTGCCGTTCAGCGTGACCGCGCACGCCTACGACATCTACCTCCAGCCGGCCAACCTGCGCGAGAAGCTCGAGCGCGCGGCGTTCGCCACCAGCGGCTGCCAGTACACCGTGCGCCACCTGCGCGCAACCGTGGCGCCCGCCGCCGCGGCGCGGATTCACGAGCAGGTGATGGGCGTCGACGCCCACGCCTTCCGGCGCACGCGCCCACACCCGGACGGCCGCCACGTGGTGGCCGTCGGCAGGCTGGTGGAGAAGAAGGGGTTCGTCCACCTGGTCGACGCCGTGGCGCTGCTGCGCCAGCGCGCCCCGCTCGACCGCGTCACGATCGCCGGCGAGGGACCGCTTCGCGGCGCGCTGGAGGCGCGGGTGCGCGAGCTGGGGCTGGACGGGGTTGTGCAACTGCCCGGCGCCCTGGTGCCCGCCGAGGTGCGTGAGCTGCTGGAGCGCGCCGACCTGCTGGCAATGCCGTCGGTGGTTGCGCGCGACGGCGACCGGGACTCGATGCCGGTCGTGGTGAAGGAGGCACTCGCGATGGAGCTGCCGGTGGTGGCGAGCGACGAGGTGGGCTTGCCTGAGCTGGTCAGGCCGGCGTTCGGCCGGCTGGTCCCGCCGGGCGATCCGGCCGCCCTGGCCGCCGCGATCGAGGAGCTCCTGGCGCTGCCGGCGGAGGAGCGCGCCGCCATGGGGCGAGCCGGCCGTGCGCACGTGCTGGAGCACTGCGACGTGGGCCGCGAGACGGCCAAGCTGGACCGCCTCATGCGGCATGCCGCGGCGAGTGGCGGTTCTAGACTGGCGCCGTGACCGCAGCCCCCTCGGCGCCGCGCGTGTCCCCGGCGCGCCGTGTGCGAGCCGCGCTTCGGCCACGAGCCCCGGAGCTGCTGCTGACCCTGCTGTTCGTGGTCCTGGTCGCGCCCGTGATCGCCTCCGGGGGCGGCGGGCCCGCGGGCGCGGTGGACGAGGCCAGGTACCACCTGCCCACCATCCTCACCCTGTCGGAGCAGCTGCCGCGCCCCGACCTGGTGCACATCCACACGGCCACGTCGCCGGGCTTCCACCTGGTGCTGGCCGTGGTGGCGCGGGTGGTGGGACACGACCGGGCGCTGCTGGAGGCGTTCGGCGCGCTCTTCTCGCTGGCCATGGTCCTGGTCGCGTTCGGCCTGCTCGCCCGCCACGTGGATCGCTGGCTGGCGTTCGCGCTGACGCTGCCGCTGCTCTTCTCGCACTACGTCCTCCAGTCCGCGGCGTGGCTCAACACCGACAACGCGGCTGTCCTGTTCGTGCTCCTGACCGTCGGGGTCGCGCTGCGCGTGGAGCGCACCGGACGCGGGTTCGTCCGCGGCGGCGCCTACCTCTTCTGCGCCGTGTGGGTCCGGCAACTTGCGCTCTGGGCGGCCGGCCCGTTCCTGTTCGCCGCCGCCCTGGCCGGGCGGCTCTTGCCGGGCCTGCGAGATCCGGATCGAGGCCCCAGGAGCTACCGGCCCCTGATGCTCGCCGGCGCGGCGGTGGTTCCCGCGCTGGCGTCGCTCGCCGCGCTGGCGGCGACCTGGGGGCAGTTGACGCCGCCGGCAACCGCGCAGCAGTCGGGCACGAGCCCGGCGGCGTTCCCCTTCACCCTCGCGCTGGTGGGCATGTTCGGCCTGGCCTTCGCGGCCTGCGCCGTGACCCGCGACGATCTGCTGCGCGGTCGAGCCGTGCTGGTGGCGGCCATCGGAGGAGCCGCACTGGCGCTGGCGGTGCCCACGTCGGAGACCACCGCGCTGCAGCGGCGAACCGGCGGCGGCCTGTGGAAGCTCGTGCACGAGACGCCGATCGTGGCCCACCGGTCGCCGGTGATCGCGCTGCTGGCCGCCGTGGGCGGCGTCGTGCTGCTGGCGCTCTGGCGCGCGGCGTCACGCTACGGGCAGAGGCGGCCGGCGGCGGTGCTGCTCGTGGCGATGCTCTCCCTCGCGGCGGCGCAGGCCGGAACGGTCCGCACATATCAGCGCTACTTCGAGCCGGCGCTGCTGGTGCTGCTCGCGCTGCTCGTCACGCTGGGCCCGCTCAGCCGCCCGTCCGACCGGCAGGGCCACGAGGCCGCTCGCCGCAGGACCATCGGCCTGATGGCGGCCCTGGCCTCGATTCAGCTCGTGGGCGTCGTGACGGTCGTGTACGACGCCGTGCTCTGAGCGCCGCGACCGCCCCAGGCCAGGCCGGCCCACAGCCACAGCAGCACCGTGGGCAGCACGTAGTCCGCGGGCGCGGTCGCCCACCCCACCAGCTCGGCTATCGCGACCGCCAGCAATCCGATCTTCCACGGCCGCAGCTCGGGCGGGCCTCGCCGCAGGATCCCGCCGCCCACCGCCGCGACCAGCGCCGCCACCCACAGCGCGGCGCCCAGCAGGCCCAGCTCCACGGCGTTCGACAGGTACACGTTGTGCAGGTGCTCGAGGAACGTCATCGGGTAGTCCTGCGTCTGCCGGTAGTAGGGCGGGCTGGCGGCGGCGAAGCGGCCCCAGCCGAAGCCCAATATCGGCCGGGCCTCGACCATGCGAAGCGCCGCGGCGTTGGAGTTCTTGCGGGCCCAGATCGTCTCCGAGTTGTCGTTGCGGCGCTTGTTGACCTTCCCCGACAGGCCCGGGATGACCGCCAGCGCCCCGACGATCAGCACGAGCGCGGCGGCCGCGGTGGGCAGCAGGTAGCGC
>JAXDIC010000234.1:0-4730 GCA_034664185.1 Thermoleophilaceae bacterium | reverse complement strand
GGCGAGCGCCGCGCGGCCGAGTGGATCGCCGACCGCCTGCGCGAGCACGGCTGGCCCGTGCGGGTGGAGGAGGAGCGCGCGCACGGCGGCTACTGGTGGCCGCTCGGGCTGGCCAACGCCGGGGCGGCGCTGGCTGGCGGGTGGCTGTCCGTTCGCCCGCGGTCGCGGTGGCGGCGCGCGCTCGCGTCCCTCGTGGGAGCCACCGCCGCGGCGGCGATCTGGGACGACGTGAGTGGCGGCAGGCTCTGGCTTCGGCGCGCGCTCCTGCCGCACCGGACCACCTGGAACGTGGTGGCGGAGGCTGGCGATTCGCGCGCCGAGCGCACCCTGGTGCTGGTCGCGCACCACGACGCCGCGCACAGCGGCCTGGTGTTCCACCCGGCGATCCCCCGAGCCAGCATGCGGCTGTTCGCCCGCGCCTTCGAGCGCTCCAAGCAGACCGCGCCGATCATGTTCGGCGTCTGGCTCGGCCCGGTCTTCACCGCGGCGGGCGGGCTGCTCGGGTCGCCGGCGCTGCGCCGGACGGGCCTGGCGCTCTCGGCGGGGGCCACCGCGGCGATGGCCGACATCGGGCGCAGCCAGGTGGTGCCTGGAGCCAACGACAACCTGGCCGCCGTGGCGGTGCTGATCGCCCTCGCCAGGTCCCTGAGCGAGCGCCCGCTGGAGGGCCTGCGCGTGCTCCTCGTCTCGACGGGGTCGGAGGAGTCGTTCTCCGAGGGGATGCACGGCTTCCTGCGCCGGCACGAGGGCGACCTCGCGCGCGAGCGCACCGAGATCGTCGCGCTCGAGTGTCTGGGCGGGCGCGACATGGTGCTGCTGGAGGGCGAGGGGATGCTGGCCATGCGCAAGTACGACCCGGCTCTGAGCGCCGCGGTGGGCGACGCGGCGGCGTCCGCGGGCGTCGAGCTGGTGGGGCCGTACCGCACGGTGGGGGCCACCGACGCGCTGCCGGCGCTCCGCCGCGGCTGGCGAACCGCCACCCTCGCGTCGATCGACGAGACCAAGCTGCCTCGCAACTACCACTGGCCCAACGACGAGCCCGACGCCCTCGACTACGGGACGATCGAGCGGGCGCTGGCCATTTGCCAGGAGCTGCTCCAGGGCATGGCCGCCCGGGCGCCGTAACGGCGGGGACTAGCCGCGACGCCTGTGGCTGGCGATCAGCGCCAGCTTCTGCCGCCGCGACAGCCGCTTGATCCGTGCCTCCTCACGCCGCGCGCTGGCGGCGTCCGGCAGCTCGAGCACGGCGGCCAGCTCGAGCGGCAGCCGGCTGCGGGTGTAGCGCGCACCGCGTCCGGCCCGGTGGGCGTCCAGGCGGCGCTCGAGGTCGAACGTCCAGCCGCAGTACAGGCTGGCGTCGCCGCAGCGCAGGAGGTAGACGAACGCGACGCGGTCGCTCATCGCTCGCACGCTAGTGGCCGCGGCGGCGGCCGGACTCCGACGGGGGCGAAACCCGGCGCGGCCCGTGCTTAGTGGGGCGTGGACCCCTTCGAGCAGCTCGCCGAGTCCCTGCGGCGTCGCCTGATCGAGCGCGCGCGCGACGGCGGCGGCGCCGGCGGCCCGCTTGGCGTGGAGGTGCGCGAGCTGGTGGACCGCGAGGCCGCGGCGCTGCCCGAGGAGGAGCGCGAGTCGCTCGCGGCGCGCGTCGTGCGGCTGGCCACCGGGCTCGGCCCGCTCGAGCCGCTGCTGGCCGACCCCGGCGTCGACGAGGTGATGGTCAACGGGGCGCGCGAGGTCTACGTGGAGCGCGCCGGGCGCATCGAGCGCACTGGCGTGTCGTTCGGGTCCGACGCGGACCTGCTGCACGCAATCGAGCGCATCCTCGCGCCGCTCGGCCGGCGGGTGGACGAGGCGTCGCCGTTGTGCGACGCGCGGCTGGCCGACGGCTCGCGGGTCAACGTCGTGATCCCGCCGCTTGCCCTCTCGGGCGCGTGCCTGACCATCCGCAAGTTCCGCTCGCGCGGGTTCTCGCTGGACGACCTGGTGGGCAACGGCACGCTGCCGGGGGCGCTCGCCGATTTCCTGGCGGGCTGCGTGGCGGCCCGGGCGGCGGTGCTCGTCAGCGGCGGCACCGGCTCGGGGAAGACCACAACGCTGGGCGCCCTGTCGGGAGCCATCCCGGACGGCGAGCGCATCGTCACGATCGAGGACGCCGCGGAGCTGCGGCTGCGCCAGCGCCACGTGGTGCGCCTGGAGTCGCGGCCGGCGAACGTGGAGGGGAGGGGGGAGGTCACCATCCGAGCGCTGGTGCGCAACGCCCTCCGGATGCGCCCTGACCGGATCGTGGTGGGCGAGGTGCGCGGCGCCGAGGCGCTGGACATGCTGATGGCGCTGAACACCGGCCACGAGGGGTCCCTGACAACCGTCCACGCCAACTCGCCCGAGGACGCTCTGCGCAGGGTCGAGACCTTGGCGCTGATGGCGGGCGTGGGGCTGCCGCACGCGGCCATCCGCGAGCAGGTGGCGAGCGCGCTCGACGTGGTGGTGCACCAGTCGCGGGTGGCCGGTGGCGGGCGGCGCGTGGAGGCGGTGGCGGAGGTCGTGCGCGCGCCTGGCGGCGCGGGCACGCGCGAGCTCTACCGGCTGAGGGGCCAGCGTCCGTTCTGGCGGCCGCCGGCCGAGGGAGGCCTGGCGCGCCGGCTGGGCGCAGCGGCTGGTGCCTCGGCGGTGGCGTGATCGCGCCCGGCGCCGCGCTGGCCTTCGCCTCGGCCGCGCTGGGAGTGGCCGGCGCCGCCGACCTGGCGCGCGAGGGCGCGACCGCGGCGCGCCAGCGAGCGCCACGCCTCGTGGCCGGCGCAACGGCCCTTGTCGACGCCCTGCTGCGAGCCGGGCGCGAGGGCCGGGACCCCGGGACGACTGAGCGCCGGCGCATGCTGGCGGCCGGAGCCGCGGCCGCGCTGGTCGCGGGCTCGCTCGTGGGCGGTCCGCTGCTCGGGGTCGCGTGCGCCGCCGCCGGCCCGATCGTCGTGGCGCGGATGCTGCGCTCGGCGCGCGAGCGCTACCGCAGGTCCGTGGACGCGGGCTCGGCGGCCATGGCCACCGCGCTGGCGGACGCGCTCAGCGGCGGACACTCGCTGCGCGGGGCGGTGATGGAGGCGGCGGGCGGACTCGACGGGGCGGCGGGGCAGGAGCTGCGCCGCGTGGCCGGCGAGCTTGCGCTGGGCGCGCGCACCGAGCACGCGCTGGAGGCGATGCGCGGGCGGGTGCGATCTCACGGCGTCGACACGATCGTGGCCGCGGCGCTGCTCCAGCGTGGAGCCGGCGGCGACCTCGCGCGGCTCCTGCGCGACTCCGCCCGCGCTCTCGAGGATCACGCGCGGCTGGAGCACGACGCCAGGGCGGCGACCGCGCAGGCGCGCTTCACGGGTCTGATCGTGGTGCTCATGCCGCTCGGCGCCATGCTGCTCGCCGAGCTCGCCAGCCCCGGCTACGTCATGCGACTGGCCGGATCGTTCCTCACCGCGTGGCTCGGGGGGCTGGCGCTCGTCATGCAGGCGGTCGCCGCGGTGCTGATCCGCCGGATGGGACGCGTGCGGGTGTGAGCCCCGCCGCTGTGCTGGCAGGGCTGAGCGCCGCGCTGGGCGTCGCGGGAGCCGGGGAGCTCTGGGCGCGTGCGCGTGAGGCTGGTCTGGCCGACGACGAAGGAAGCACTGAGGGGGCACCGGACGGCGATGGGGGCCGGCCATGTTCGGGCTATGGCCGCCGCACCGGTGACGAGCGCCGCCCGCGCTCGCGCCGACGTGCGCGCCACGACCGCGGCACCGGCGCCATGCGGCTGCTCGCCGCCACGGGAACGCTCGCCCGCCGCCTGAGCCGCCGCCGTGGCCACGCCGCCGCGCCCGCGGGGCTCGGGGCTCGCATCGCGGCCGCCGGATCGCCCGCCGGCCTTGGCCCGCGCGAGCTGACGGCCGCCAAGCTCGCCGCCGCCGTGATGGGCGGCTTCTCCTCGCTTCTCCTCGCGGCTCCCGCCCCCGGACGCCTTGGGTTCCTCATCGCCATGGTCGGGCCGGTCGCGGGCTTCCTGGCGCCCGACTGGTGGCTGGTCCGGCGTGCACGCGAGCGGGCGCTCCGCGTCCGTCGCGACCTGCCGGCCCTGTTGGACCTGCTCCGCGTGTCGATCGAGGCCGGGCTCTCGCCCGTGGCCGCCCTCGCCGCGGGGGGCCTGCGGGCCGACGGCCCGCTGGCCGCCGAGTGGCGGGCGCTTGCGAGGGAGGTGTCCTTGGGCGTGCCGCTGGCCGAGGCGCTGGACCATGCCGCATGGCGTCTGCCGCTGCCAGAGGTGCGCGCGGTGGGCGCCGCGTTGGAGCGCGCCGCCCGCCACGGCGCCCCGTTGTCGGAGACCCTCGAGGCCCAGGCGCGCGAGGCGCGGTTGGCGCGCAGGCGTCGCATCGAGGAGGACGCGGCGCGCGCCGGCCCCAAGATCCAGCTGGTCGTTGCCCTGCTGCTGGTCCCCTCAGTCCTGCTCCTGGTGGCCGCCGCGCTGGCGGCGGCGCTGCTCGGCGGCCACGGAGCGCTGCCGGTCGGTCACTGAAGCCGGGCGCAGGGCGATTGATCGCGCGCGCCCGCCGCGCCCTCTGGGTGCAATCGCCCGCCCACATCGCCTGCGTGCAGCGCCGTTCCCAGCTTTCCGTGGGACCACGTCCCACTCGTCCCCAAGCGTGCCAGGCCGCTCCACGAGCGGGCTGAAGCCCTCCCAACCCCCTCCCGAGAGCCGCCAAGACGGCCCCTGT